>CAJIYZ010000046.1 GCA_905181675.1 Bacteroidetes bacterium MED-G20 | reverse complement strand
TTCCATTGTGAACAAGGCTAATTTCCCCATTACTAGACTGATGTGGGTGCGCGTTAATATTATTAGGAAGTCCATGTGTCGCCCATCTAGTATGTCCTATGGCAAGATTCCCCTTGGTATCTTTATTTTTGGCAAAATCAATTAAATCTTGAACCTTTCCTTTTTGTTTGTAAACGTTAACAGAATTATCTTTGTGAATTGCAACCCCAGAGCTGTCGTATCCTCTGTATTCAAGTCTTTGAAGACCCTTAATTACTATTTCATAGGCATTTTTTTCGCCTAAATAAGCTACGATACCACACATAAATATTAATATTTTGTATATGAAATTACTACTTTTGCCTTGTCTTTTTTGGTAGAATTCATTCCATTTAAAACTACTCTATTGGCGGTTATTCCATTTCCATTTGGAAATACTCTTATAGTATCATTAATTGCTTTTTCAGAGACAACCTCATTAAGATGTCTTGTAATATTGAAAGTGTAATTTTTATTCACCACATTAAAATTCCCCCCAATACTTCCTTCAAATAAATCTGGTAAAAATTCATATTCTCCTTCACTATTTTTTCTTGAAATAAACAAACTAGAAGGGGATGGGTAGTCGTCATACAAGTAGTCCTCAAATGGCAAAATAATTTCTGCTTTATTTATTAAAATAGGTTTCGCTATTAAAGAGTCTAAGCTAGGAATGGTTATTCTTCCATCTACGCCTCCTAATGTTTGTATGAAAAACTGATTTTGTCCAAGACTAGGTTGGTTAACAACATTTTCTATTTCTGTCCCTGTGTAATCGTGCTCTACTTTATGATAGTATCCACAATTACTATTAATGTTAAAGTCAAAATCCAAAGTATCGTGTTCCGAAGAAATCCCACTAGTGTCTCTGTAAAATAATCTTATTCTTGAAAAAGAATTTAGTAAGTTTATGTAATAAAGTCCGCCATTAATTCCTTTTGAACTTGAAATTTTAATACCCTTAAAAAATGTCAAGAATTCATTGTCGCCATCGTTTCCATCTAAAGTGGAATTACCAGATTCGTTTACAATTGGTCTTGCAAATTCTTCAATATTTAAAGGAATCCCCAAAATTGCCTTATCCACTAAACTACCTGAAAAATAACCTGGGAATAATGGATTAGACTCAATACTTAGCCCATTGGAAATATCCTCTGTTTTGGTAATAATATTGGTTGTGTTGTAGTAGGTAGAATCTTTAAAAATATCTTCATCCAGTATCTCAACTTTAAATTCTTGCTCATCAATATCCCCATAATACCCATCTATTGCCAAGTAAAGCACTACAGAATCTATAACAATATCGTTAGTATCTCCATTGTCTGGAATAAAACTATAGGATTGCTCTAGCCTAATTTGAGTAACAATTGATGCATTCACCTCGCCAAACACTGGGTCGATATAATTTCCAAGAGGACTTGGACCATTTAATTCATCGGTTCTTATACTGTCAGAAATAACAGAAAAAGTATGGATGGAAAAAGTGTCTGAATAAATAGCCCCTAAAGTATTAGAGTCTGGATTAATTTCTATTCCAAACTCGTTGTCTTTCTCGCACGAGTTTAAAAGAAACACTGTAAAAGATGAAAAAACGACTAAAAATAAAAAATTACGGAATTTGATCAATACTATCTGACTAAGCAAGAACTCCATTTTCACTAAGAACTTTGTCATAAAAATCTTGATGTGCATCGATTGTTTGTTCTTCTTCGTGGTGTTCAAGTAGTGGTTTTTTAGATGATTTAATGATTGCCATTAAAGAGCTATCAATTTCTGGACTGCAAATTCCAATTGCATCGCTCCATTGAACGCCAATTTCGTGAAGTTTATTTACACCTATAGCGCCCTTAATATCAATTTTAGAAACTGGAATTTCGTCAAATTCTAATTTAGCATCTAAATTCTTAGAAAGCTTAAGCTTTTCGTCCCTATTATAAATACTGTAAATTACTTTTGCACCTGAAAAGTGAGGGTCATTTGAATAAACTGACTTTAAATATACTGGCATTAGTGCTGTCATCCATCCATGGCAATGCACAATATCAGGCATCCAGCCAAGCTTCTTAACAGTTTCTAAAACTCCTCTACAGAAAAACATAGATCTCTCGTCATTGTCTTTAAAATATTTTCCATTAGCATCTTTAAAAAGAAACTTCTTCTTAAAATATTCTTCGTTATCTATAAAATATACCTGAATTCTAATTTGCGGAATAGAAGCAACTTTAATTATTAATGGATGATCGTAGTCATTAACAATTAAATTCATTCCCGAAAGCCTAATAACTTCGTGAAGTTGGTGCCTTCTTTCATTAATAACCCCAAATCTAGGCATGAAAATTCTTATTTCTTTATCAGCCTCATGAACGCCTTGTGCAACTTTTCTTACAAGACTTGAAATCTCTGACTCAATTAAAAACGGATCGATTTCTTGGGTGACATAAAGGATTTTACTTTTTTCCATAACTACTAATCTCCTGCTTAAAAATAATGAGTTACAAAAATATAAAAAAAAAACACATAAAACCAACATTTATAGTAGCTTTAATTTAGTTATTATAAGTAATGCGAATTGTAAGCCAACTCCAAGAATTAAATGAAGCTTTGGATATAGAATCCAACAAGTCAATAGGATTTGTTCCAACTATGGGTTTTCTTCACCACGGACATCGCTCATTAATTCATGAGTCTAAAAAAAGGTCTGATTTCACTATTGTATCTATATTTATAAATCCTACGCAATTTAACAATCAATCCGATCTTAAAAACTACCCGGTTAGTATCGAAAAAGACTTATTTATTTTAGAGCAAGAAAAAGTTGATCTTGTCTTTTGTCCAGATTTTGATACTCTATACAACAACGAAAAACCTATTGAAATAACCTTAGGATCCTTAGATAATGTATTAGAAGCAACTAAAAGAAAGGGTCATTTTCAGGGAGTTATTAGAGTTTTAAGCATATTCTTTAAATTAATAAACCCCAATTATGCTTTTTTTGGAGAAAAGGATTATCAGCAGTATTTGGTTATTAATCAATTAGCCAAGAAGTCCTTTCCAGAAATTGAAATAATTATGTGTCCAACCAAAAGAGAGCAAAGCGGCTTAGCAATGAGTTCTAGAAATAGTAGATTATCAGCTGAAGATTTTGAAAAGTCAAAAGAGATATTCAAAGTCCTTACATTTTGCAAGAAAAATTTTGATTACTCCAATCGCGAAGAACTAGAAAAAACATGCATGAATAAATTGGCTAAATTCTCTGAGCCCGAATATTTTGAAATTAGACATTCTGATGATTTACTAAACAATGGCGGTAAGTTTAAAAATTGGAGAGCATTTGCTGCAACAAACTTGGCCGGAGTTAGGTTAATTGATAATATTGCACTTATATAATGAAAAGTAAGTTAATTAAAATACTCAAGATTTCTTTACCAATTGCTATTGGAGTTTACTTAACATGGTATTTTATATCCAACGCTGTCAGTGCTGAAAAAAGATCTTTTTACAGTACAGTAATAAGTTCAGAGATAGCTTCACAAGAGTACTACAGTTCAACAATTTCAATAATGGATAATCTTGAATTTGACAGCCTGATTCAATCTGAAATATTCAAGTTTAATAATTCTTCAACTATTGAAGAAATAAAAGAAAATTTCTCCACTGAAATTGCCCAGAAAATATTTGATTCCGATCAAAAAACATTATTGAAACCACTTTTTTATAAAAATGTATACTATATATTTTATGTTAGTAATATTGAACCTGAAATTACTAAAGAGCATTTTATTTCGTCTTTTAGAAATGTTAATTATTTGTGGATTTTACTTTCATTTATTGTAGCTTTTTTGAGTCATTTAAGTAGGGCCTATAGGTGGAAGTATTTATTAGAGCCATTGGGACTAAAACCTAAGCTTAGTCTTATGTATCATAGTGTTATGATTGGCTATATTATTAATTTAACCATACCTAGGTCTGGTGAATTGGCTAGAGCTGCATACTTTAGTAAATATCAAAATTCATCATCTGAAAAAGTATTTGGAACAATTATAGTTGAAAGAGTTATTGATTTATTGATGTTTGGATTAATTTTTATTATTGCACTTTTTCTCCAATCGGATCAAGAAACATTTAATCAACTTAGACAAACAGAATCTGGAGGACTGCCAAATTGGTTGCTACCCACTTTTATAACTCTATTTATATTAATATTTGGACTAGTTATTTTCATTCCCAAAATAAGGAATAAATTATCTAAATTTTTAAAAGGAATTTTAGAAGGTTGTATGACAATATTAAAATTGAAACAAAAAGTGGCGTTTATTTTCCACACTTTTTTAATTTGGTTTGCTTATATATTAATGCTTTGGTTAACAGCTCTTGCTATCCCAGAAATGGCATTTGCTCAAATAAGTGCCATATTTGCATGCTTTGTAGCTGGAACATTTGCTATTGGAGCTACTCCTGGAGGAATTGGTTTGTATCCAATCATGATATCTTCAGTTTTAATCTCATTATATGGATACTCTTCAGAAGTTGCTAATTCATTTGGAATCTTAATGTGGACAACACAAACTGCGTTAATGATTTTTCTTGGGGTGTATTCTCTTATTGCAATTAAGAAAGTAGCCTAAGGCTATTGTTTTACTATTAATCCCAATTCGTTTTTTTGCTCTTCATTCAGTCTAGACGGTGCATCTATCATAGTATCTTTTCCGCTGTTGTTCTTTGGAAAAGCAATAAAATCTCTTATGCTATCTTGATTCCCCATAAGTGCACATAGCCTGTCAAATCCAAACGCAATTCCACCATGAGGAGGAGCGCCATATTCAAAAGCATTTAGTAAAAAACCAAATTGGGATTCTGCTTCTTCTTTTGAAAAACCAAGACAAGTAAATACTTTTTCCTGAAGATCTCTATCGTGTATTCGAATTGATCCTCCACCTACTTCCACACCATTTATTGCTAAATCATATGCATTGGCTCTTATTTTTTCTGGATGTGATGTTAAAAATCCAATATCCTCTGGCTTTGGAGATGTAAAAGGATGATGCATAGCATGAAAATTACCGGTTTCTTCATCTTTTTCTAAAAGAGGGAAATCAACGACCCAAACAGGACTGTATTCGTCATCTTTATAAAGGGATAAATCCTTGGCTATTTTCAGGCGAAGTTCATTCATTTGTTTTTGGGTTGAAATTGTATTCCCAGAAAGAACTAAAATTAAATCTCCATTTTTTGCTTCACAATATGATGCCCATTTTGACAAACATTTTTGATTATAGAACTTGTCAACAGATGATTTATAAGTTCCGTCCTCATTACATTTGACATATATTAACCCTTTGGCACCAATTTGCGGTCTTTTCAACCAATCAGTTAAACTGTCAATTTTTTTTCTGGAATAATCAGCCGCACCTTTAACGCATATGGCAATCACAGATTCAGCATCGTCAAAAATCTTAAAATTGAAACCATTAGTTAATTCTTTTATGTAATTGAACTCCATGCCAAATCTTATATCTGGCTTATCTGAGCCAAATCTTTGAATTGCCTGCGTATAAGTTATTCTTGGAAAATCTTTATCAAAGTTTATATTTTTTTCTGACTTAAAAAGATGCTTAATCAAACCTTCAAAAGTCATTATTACATCTTCTTGCTCAACAAAAGCCATTTCACAGTCAATTTGCGTGAACTCAGGCTGCCTGTCAGCTCGTAAGTCTTCATCTCTAAAGCATTTAACTATTTGAAAATATCTATCATAGCCACTCACCATTAAAAGTTGCTTAAAAGTTTGTGGAGATTGAGGAAGTGCATAAAAGTCTCCTTGATTCATTCTGCTTGGCACAACAAAGTCTCTTGCACCTTCTGGCGTTGATTTAATTAAATACGGAGTTTCAATTTCTAAAAAGTCAATACCAGAGAGATATTTTCTAGTCTCAATTCCAATCCTATGTCTGAGCATTAAATTCCTTTGCAAAGGAGTTCTTCTAAGATCTAAAAATCTGTAATTCATTCTTAATTCCTCACCACCATCTGTTTCATTCTCAATAGTAAATGGAGGTGTTTTAGATTCGTTTAAAACAGTGAATTCCTCTACTTCAATCTCAATTTCACCAGTATTAATTTTTAAATTCTTACTGCTTCTTTCTTTTACTACCCCCTCAACTTCAATCACCCATTCTCTATTTAATTTTCTTGCTTTTGCAGATAAGTCTTTATCTAAAGTCTCGTTAAATGCTAATTGGGTAATTCCATATCTGTCTCTAAGATCAATAAACGTCATGCCACCTAAATCTCTTGCCTTCTGAACCCATCCGCATAGTTTGACCTTTTGATCTATATTCTCAATTCGTAATTCTCCGTTGTTGTGTGTTCTATACATTTTCATTAAAAATATAACTTAATATACTAATTTGACATTTCTTCAATAGCTTTTTTAACATCACTATCTCTAAAAGTGTTTAATATATATCTTGACTGTTCAGAAAAGTAATAGCTACTTAACTCAATCTTCAAGCTCCATTTTAAATCTGAAATTTCTTTTGGTTTGTATTTGCCAATATTCTTTCCATTTTCTTCAAAATATTTTTCTAATTCTTTAGTTTCAATTTTAAAATTTTTGTAAAAATCTTTGGTATTTAATTCCTTTGGATATGGGTATTTCTCGAAATAACTAAAACAGAAATCTCTCCAATTTCTAGTGTAAATAATATTGTTAATCGCTTGGCTGTAATCCAAAGTATCAATTGGGGAATAAATGTCTGGTAATATTCCTCCTTTAAAAATGCTTTTATCGTAATTAGAGTCATTTTGTGTTAGTTCTCCACTCTCTATTCTTTCAAAAATATCATTGTCGTAGTCAATGTTTTCACCATAAGGTTTTTGAATGCATTTGCCCGAAGGAGTGTAATATCTCGATGTGGTTATTCTTAATTCAGAAGAGTCAGGCAACATTAATGGCTGTTGAACCAATCCTTTCCCAAAAGTTCTTCTGCCTAGAATTTGCCCCCGATTATTATCTTGTAATGCTCCACTTACAATTTCACTTGCAGAAGCAGTAGAGCTATTGACTAAAACAATTAATTCTCCTTCTTCAAATAATCCTTTTGACCTTGAGTAAAAAGATCTTTTTTTGGAATGAGCACCTTCAGTGTAAACAATTAACTGGTCTTCTTTTAAAAACTCATCTGAAATATTTATTGCTTGATGAAGGTATCCCCCTCCGTTAAATCTCAAATCAAAAATGAGTTTTTCCATGCCTTGATTTTTTAGCTCAAAAATTGCATCTTTAAATTCTAAATCGGATGAATTAGAAAAGGAACTCAGTTTAATATATCCAATATTATTTTTTAGTATGGTACTTGCCGTTATGGATTTTAGCGGAATAGATCCTCTTAACAGCGTATGTTCTACAATATTATTATTGGGATTTAATACGGTGATATTTACTGCACTACCCACTTTCCCTTTAAGTTTTTTTAAAACATCTTCATTTTTTATTCCTATGCCTGCAAAGTTTTCATCTTCAATTTTAATTATTCTGTCTCTTTTTTTAAGCCCCGCTAGCTTGGATGGACCACCTTCAATTACATCTACAATTGTAAGGGTGTCGTTATAAATCATAAATCTAATACCAATTCCACCAAAGTGACCAACAAGTGATTCATTTACACTTTGTCTTTTTGTTGCAGGAATAAAGGAGGAATGAGGATCTAAATCTTTTAAAATATTGTTAATAGAATTTTCAGAAAGTTCGTAAGAATCTAGTGAATCTACATAATTACTTAGAAGATTATCTAGAACTACATTTATACTTGACCATTTATTTTGGCTGCTTTCAGGAGACAAAATTTTCCCTTGATTTATTCCAATCCAGTAAGTCAAAGACGAGAATAAGCCAATAAAGATTACTAAGAGAAATAAAGGAATCTGACTATTTTTTTTCAATATCTTGTGGTTTGATATGTTGAATTTCTATTTGGGCTTTCTCCAGAAATTTCAATCCAGAAAGGTCTTTGTATTGTTTTGAATAAACTAGTCTTTTGATGCCAGATTGGTGAATTAATTTTGCGCATTCTTTGCAAGGAGATAAAGTTAGATATAGAGTAGCATCAAGGCAACTGTTGGTGCTTTTGGCAACTTTTAAAATTGCATTAGCTTCTGCGTGAAGTACATACCAATTTGTATTTCCATTTTCATCTTCACAGTTATTGTCAAAACCAGACGGGGTGCCATTAAAACCATCAGAAATAATCATTTTATTTTTAACAATAATAGCGCCAACTTTTTTTCTTTCGCAATGAGATAAATTACCCCACTCCAAAGCCATTTTTAAATAGGCTAAATCATATTTTAATTGCTTTTCTATGACGTTTTGATTTAAATAGTACCGAAGGTGGGAATCGAACCCACACGCCCTAAGGCACACGAGTTTGAGTCGTGCGCGTCTACCAGTTCCGCCACTTCGGCAAGTGAAGGGCGAATTTAGTTTATGTTTTTATTCTAGCAAAATAAATTCACACATCAATACGTAAATGGTACTGTAATTATTTATTATTTATGGAAATTCAATTACATTTGCATCCCCAATGTCACACAGAGTTAAAATATTAGCATGTTCTGCATCTAAGCCTTTGGCTAAAAAAATTGCTGAAAGTTATGGTCAAGAACTTGCAGAAGTTGAGCTTCAAAACTTCAGCGATGGTGAGTTTGGTGTATCTATCAAAGAAACTGTACGTGGATGTGATGTTTTTATAATTCAGAGTACTACTCCTCCCCAAGAGAATCTTATGGAAATGTTACTTATGATTGATGCTGCTAAAAGAGCTTCAGCCCATAAAATAGTAGCCGTTTTGCCTTATTTTGGATGGGCAAGACAAGATCGTAAAGACCAACCTAGAGTTGCTATTGGCGCTAAGTTAGTAGCCAATATGCTGGTCACCGCAGGTGTAAATAGAGTAATGACAATGGATTTGCACGCAGATCAAATTCAAGGATTTTTTGAAGTACCAGTAGATCATTTATTTGCCTCCACATTATTTGCACCTTATTTAAAGACCAAGGATTTAGACAATCTCATTATTGCCGCTCCTGATGCTGGTGGTTCTAAAAGAGCTAATGCTTATGCAAAGTTTCTAAATGTTGACTTAGCACTATGTTATAAGCAAAGGAAAAAAGCAAATGAAATTTCAGACATGACCATTATTGGTGATGTCAAAGGAAAAGACGTAGTAATAATTGATGACATGATTGACACAGCAGGCACACTCACTAAGTCAGCTCAATTATTCATGGATTACGGTGCAAAATCCGTTTCGGCTTGTTGCACTCATGCTATACTTTCTGGGCCTGCACACCAAAGAATTGAAGATAGTATTCTCAAAGAATTGATTGTTACCAATACTATCGAACTTAAAAAAGAAAACTCCAAAATAAAGGTGCTATCTGTAGCTGATCTTTTCTCTGAAATAATGAAACAGCACATTAGCTTTAAATCAATTAGCAAACATTTTTTGTTTGGCAATTAATAAATAAATAAAACAACAAATATGAAAACAGTATCATTGAGCGGTTCTCCAAGAGAGAACGTAGGAAAAAAAGGTGCAAATATCCTTAGAAAGGATGGCAGTATACCAGCAGTAGTTTATGGAGGTGAAAAACAAACTCATTTCTCGGTCTTAGAAAATGAGGCAAAAAAGCTAGTATTTACCCCAAATGTTTATCTAATTGAATTAGAGTTGAACGGTAAGAAATCAAAAGTTATTTTACAAGAAGTGCAGACCCATCCTGTAACTGACAGAGTTTTACATTTAGATTTTTTAGAGATAAGAGACGACAAACCATTTAAGTTGAATTTACCTGTTAAACTAGAAGGGTTTTCTAAAGGGGTAAGAAATGGTGGGAATTTAGCTCAAAACTTTAGAAAACTTAAAGTCATGGGACTAGTTAAAGATATGCCAGATGCTGTTAAAATTGATATTACACCACTAAAAATTGGAGACAAGATTAGAGTACTAGATTTAAATATCCCAGGCCTTAACTTCTTTGATCCGGAAAATGCTGTGGTAGTCGGAGTCCAAATGGCAAGAGCAGTTGTTCTAGAAGCTGAGGACGAAGATGATGAAGAAACTACTGAAGGAGAAGAAGGAGCAGAAGGAGCAAGTTCAGAAGCTAAAACATCGGAAGAGAAAAAGACGGATGCATAAACTAACTAAACCATCATGAAGTTTTTGATTGTTGGGCTAGGAAATATTGGTGCTAAATATGAAAGCACTAGACATAATATAGGCTTTAAGGCATTAGATTTCATTTCAGAACAATCTAGTGCCTTTTTTATTGAAGAAAAATATGGGGAGGTATCCTCCTTCAAATATAAGGGCAAAACTATTTATTTATTAAAACCGAATACTTTCATGAATCTCTCGGGTTCGGCTGTCAGATATTGGTTAACTAAACTTAAGATAGAGTATAAAAATATTTTGGTTATCACAGATGATTTAAATCTTGACGTTGGCACTCTTAGAATGAAAAAAAATGGTTCTGACGGAGGGCATAATGGTTTAAAAGACATTCAGCAAACCCTTTCTACCAATCAATATCCAAGATTAAGAATAGGAGTTGGAAGTGATTTTTCAAGAGGAAAACAAATTGATTATGTGTTGGGGGAATGGACAGAAGATGAGAATTTAATTCTTAATCAAAAGATGAAAATAATTAAGGAAATGGTATTAAGTTTTTGTTTTGCAGGAATCGAAAACACCATGAATAATTACAATAACAAGTAGCCTTCTGGAAAGATTTTGAATTTAAACCAAGGTTATAAAATAATTTGGTTTATTGGGTTTAAAAGCCTAGTTTTCGAAATAATCTAAATAATAAAAACATGAAAAAAATAATTAAACTTGTCAGCTTATCATTATGCTTATTTTCATTTTCTGGTTCGGTGTTTTCACAGAGCGTATATGTAAATGAAACGGACATAAACAAGCTAGACATCAAATATTGTGAATTAAGAATAGGACAACCTCTAAACCCAACAAAGGTTAAAGTATTTGTCGATTACGGACAGGCATTTTCTATCAAAAGACAAAACATAATGACCCCTGACAAAAAAGTAGTAAAGTTTAATAGTCCAATGCATGCTCTTAACTTTATGGATCAAAATGGATGGTCTTATGTGGAGCAAGTAGCTGTCCAAGTTGGAGAAACTACTACGTATAAATATTTAATGCAAAAAAATTAAAATAATTTTAGAATAGCCCGTGTAATTCGGCATCTATCCCAGAAATTATTTTTCCCAAATCCTCCTGGTTCTCGTTGAAATGATTGTTATCAACATCGATTATCAGGAGTTTTCCTTTGTCGTAAGTCGATATCCAAGCCTCATATCTCTCGTTGAGTCTTTTTAAATAATCTAATCTTATGCTTTCTTCGTATTCTCTTCCTCTAGTTTGAATATTTTCAACCAATTTAGAAACAGACGCTCTCAAATAAATTAGCAAGTCTGGTGCTTTTACAAAGGATTCAATAAGGTTAAACAGGCTGAAGTAATTTTCAAAATCTCTTGTAGTCATTAGCCCCATTGAATGTAAATTAGGAGCAAAAATGTAAGCATCTTCATAAATAGTTCTGTCTTGAATTACAGTTTTAGAACTATTTCTAATTTCTTGAGTTTGGGTAAACCTGCTATTTAAATAATAAATCTGAAGGTTAAATGACCATCTTTGCATTTCATCGTAAAAGTCCATTAGATATGGATTGTCATCAACATCTTCAAAATGTGTATCCCAATTGTAATGTTTTGCGAGCTGCCCAGTAAGTGTAGTTTTTCCGGCGCCAATGTTTCCTGCGATAGCTATGTGCATTCCCTTTTAATTTTAGCTAACTAATGTAGAAAATAGGAATTAAAAAAGAGCACATGTTAATAACTTTTGTTGGGATTTATTTAGAGATAAAAATAGAGTTCGCTTCAGAATTACCCTTAAGTATTCCTATTATCCCTTCCTGACATTGTATTATTTTATTATAACTATTTGTTTGGTAAATAGTATCAATTTTATAGTCTAAGTAGTTGTAGTTTTTAATAAAACTACCATCATAGCCAATAAGACTTTCTTCTTTTATTATAAGTCCGTTACTGGCGTTAAGATTTATCGTATTTAAAAGTGATCCATACTGGTCTAAAACAATTATTTGGCTGGAGCTAACCCCATAGAGTTTTTTGTTTTTTTCTTGAAGCTTCAAAATTGGAAATTCCATATTTGGAAGAATAACTGAAAGATTACCACTTTTAAACATTACTTCAGCTTGGTAATTTATTTTGACAATTTCGTTTACATCAATGTCATAAAGCCAAATACCATTGTCAAAATTGCTGTTTGAAATACAACTTGTTTGGTAAAGTGCTAATTCATTTAGAGATATTTCACTTTTTTGCAAAGACAAAGTGTTATCTAGCGCTAAGATTATTCCTTGGTCTTTGTAGAAAAGCAAAGGTCTTAGTGGATTACTAATATCTAATTGTGTTATATTCCCAAGTAATTTGTTGCTGTAGTTATATATTGGAACTCCTTTGGAATTAAATTTAACTAGATTGTCTTTATTTATGTGGTAAATAAATCCATATTGATCCACTTCTATTATTTCACTTTTAGAAAATAATTCAAATGGTTGTTCAATGATTTTTTGAGCATTTGAAATATTAAATATTGAAGATAAAACTAAAAGATTAGTCAGTATTTTCCATTTCCAATATTTCATCTATTTTATCCTTAGTTTCATTTATTCTTAGAATTTTATTTTGTCCGCCTAATTTATTTTGACTTTCCAACCATTTGTAAAAAGTATTTTTTCTAGCTTCTTTGATAACGGGCCTATTAAGTGGATAATTGTTTTCTCTTTTGGATTTATAATCTATATTGACTTTCTGAAGCTCTAGGTCTAAAATACTAATAAAATGAGACAAATCAGCTGGCTTTTCGCAGAACTCTATTAACCAATAATGAAATCCAATAGACTTATCTACATTTTTAAAAACTGGTGCTACTGTGTATTCATTTATTGAACACAAACACTTTTCTGAAGCCTTTTTTATAGCTGATTCTACATGTTGAATCATTAGCTCTTCCCCAGCAATGTTAATAAACTGCTTTGTTCTTCCAATTACTTTAATCTTAAATGGATTTACAGACGTGAAAATCACCGTATCTTCTAATCTATATCTCCAAAGACCTCCATTGGTGGAAATTACAACTTCATATGGAGTATTCAATTCTACACCTTCTAAAGTTAAGGTTAAAGGCTGGTCTTTGTCCCAGTGATCTTTTGTTATAAATTCGTAATATATTCCATAGTCAAGCATTAGGAGCATGTCTTCTGCATCGTTTTCAGATTGTAGTCCAAAAAATCCTTCTGTAGCGTTGTAGTTTTGATAAAAATTAATTTTTTTACTTGAAATGGATTGGAATTTCTTTTTGTATGGAGATATATTCATTCCTCCATGAAGATATAGTTCTAAACTAGGCCATATTTCATGAATATCATTTATTTCATTCTCTTTGATTACTTCATTAATTATAATTAATACCCAAGATGGCACACCAGCGATAATTTGAACATCGTCTTTCGAAGAATACTCTACTATATATTTAAGCTTTTCAGGCCAGTTTTTTTCTAGAAGACTTTTAATTTTCTTAGGGGATCTTCTCCACTCACACCACCAGGGTAAATTTTTCATTATTATGGCTGATAAATCTCCAGATATCGATTTGTCGTTCCCTGGTAAATGATTTTCATTTCCGCCCATTATTAAGTGTTTGCCAGAAAATAGCTGAGTATTTGGATTGTTACTGTAGTAAATAGACAATAAATCCTTTCCGCCTTTATAATGGCATTTTTTCAATGAATCTATTGTTATAGGAATATGTTTTATTGTATTGCTACTTGTTCCCGAAGATTGAGCAAACCATTTTACTTTTCCGGGCCAAAGAATATTAGCTTCTCCGTTTTTAGCTTTATCAATATAGGGTTTAAAGTCTTCGTATTTTCTTAGTGGAATTGCCGATTTAAAACTTCTCTCGTTGGAAATAGAATTAAAGTTATTTGAAATTCCAAAATGAGTTGATTTTGCAGTGCTAATTAAATTGGAAAGTGTCTCTTGTTGAACGACTATAGGGTTTGACTTGAAATTTTCAATTTCTATCATTCTCTTTTCTAAGTACCAAGAGAAAAAATTATTTAGAGGTTTTCCAATTGATGAAATCATTGGAGTTTTTTTTAACCAAAAAATATTAACCCAGCAATAATAATTAAAGCAATAGATACATATATGTAACCAATTATTCCTGTGCTTCCGTGAAAGTTTTTATCTGATGACATTCTTTTTTTTTACAAATATATAATCATATTAGAAAATTCTTATTTCAAATGGAAATATTGTTTGATATTTATCTTTTACAGAAAGACTCTTTACTGAATTTTTAAAAATAGAATTTATATTTTCAATATATTCCATTGCTTCATTACTGCTTTTGCTGCCTATTTCTAAAGAAGCTAAAAGTTCTAATAACTCATCGTTTTTTCTCTCTGGTAAATGAATTAATTTCACTTTATTATTTTCAATACCAACCTTGCTTGCCGCAAAGTCAATAGCAGATTGTAGACTTCCTATTTCATCTACCAGCTCCAAGTCTAAAGCTTCTTTGCCAGACCAAATTCTGCCCATTGCAATTTTGTGAACATCACTTTTTTTAAGTCCGTCTCTGCCCATTGCTACCTTGGAAATGAAAGTGTCGTATATCTGATCTACCCCTTTTTGAAAAGTGGACAACTCTTTTTTATCTAAAGCCTTGAACATCGTAAATGCAGCGTGGTCATTAGTCTCTACTCGGTCAAAAGTGATTCCGATTTTATTGTTTAACATTCTTCCTAAGTTTGGAATCATTCCAAATACACCAATTGATCCAGTTATTGTATTTGGTTCTGCAAATATTCTGTCTGCCCCACAGGATATATAATATCCGCCAGAAGCAGCTAAATCACCCATAGATACAATTACAGGTTTATTCACTTTAGTTTTCTCAATAGACCTCCATATGACGTCTGAAGCTAGCGCACTTCCGCCAGGTGAATTAACTCTTAAAACAATAGCTTTAATAGTTGAATCTTTATTTGCTTTGTTAATGGCCTTTACTATTGTTGATGAACCCATATTTTCCTCTGAACTTTCCCCACTTACGATAGTCCCAAGAGCATAAACAACCGCAATATTTCCTTTTTTACTGCCAAATCCAGACCCTAGTGATATTGGGTTTAGGTTTTTATCCAAATATTTTTTAAAAGAAACACTATGAATTTTTTCTTCTGATTTTACACCAATATTTTTTCTAATTATAGAATCTAATTGATCTTCGTAAATTAAATCATCCACCAGTTGGTATTTCAAACTTCCAGTTGCATTATAACTATACAATGAATCTGCAATTTCATTTAAATTTTCCAAGGATATATTTCTTGAATCTTTAATGTTGTGGGTCATGTTTTTCCAAATATCGTCCAATAATTTTTTAATTTGCATCTTATTTTCAATACTCATTTTTTCATACATGAATGGCTCCACTGCACCTTTGAATTTATTTCCTTCTCCTCTTATAATTTGAATATCAATATCCAGTTTGTCTAACGCCTTTTTAAAAAACATTATTTCGGACCCAAGGCCTCTAAAGTCAACCATTCCTTGAGGATATAAATAAATTTTATCAGCAACACTATTTAAATAAAAAGCACCCATAGAAAATGTTTCATCATAGGCGATAATAAATTTTCCAGAATTTTTAAAATCTTCTAAATAGCTTCTTAAGTTGTCAATTGTAGACATCCCCATATTGACACTGGGTATTCTCAAAACTATTCCCTTTATTTTTTCATCGTTTTTAGCTTTTTCTAACACTTTTCTTATCTCATGTATGCCATAGCTTTTGGAAATAGGGTTCTTCAAATCATTGGTAGTTACTATTCCACTTCTTTCGTCAATATTAAAATTTAGGTTTAATTCTAAATAAGAATTGTCACTTATCTTAAATTCTTCTTTTTCCATAAATGAGCCGGCTACAGAAAAAACTATTAGATTAATTAGGACAATAACAACTGCACTTAAAACGACATAGGCAAAAATGGATGCCCAAAAAGATCTCCAGAATGGTCTCATAATAATGAATTTAATTTTATACAAAAATATGAATAATAATTCTTTATAATTGCAGAAATAGATAAGTGATTTAAAAATTCACTATTTTTTGTCCAATAGTTTTATTAAATTTTCAATTTCAGATGGGGGAACAAAAAGTGGTAATTTCATTAGGAACCAACTTAGGGGATAAGTTGAAAAACCTAAACACTGCCTTGGGAAATATAGAATCCTATGGGAGTATTCTAAAAAAGTCTAGAATTTTTTCTTCAGAACCATGGGGTTATAATTCTGAAAACCATTTTCTAAATATGGGTTTACTAATTAAAACTTCCTTGGATCCAAACCAATTGCTTAAAAAACTTAAAATCATAGAAAAGCAGATGGGAAGATCACCAAAGTTGATCAAAAGTTACCAGGACAGAATTATAGATTTAGATATTTTAATTTATCAAGGAGTTTCAATGGTTGATGAAGATCTTTCGATACCACATCTAAAAATCAAAGAAAGAAAATTTTCATTACTAATACTAAAAGATCTATTTGGAAATAAAATTATTCCAGATTTAAATGATTCAGCCGATAAAATGCTTTTAAAATGTAACGACAAATCTAACGTAGTTTTAATAGATGAAAAATAAATTCATAGCAATAGAGGGCAATATTGGGGTTGGCAAAACAACTTTAGCAAAATTTCTTTCTAATCATTTTGAAGGTTCATTGTTCCTTGAGGAATTTGCTGAAAACAAGTTTTTGAAATTATTTTACCAAACTAAAGATTATGCATTTCACTCTGAAATGCAGTTTTTATTAGACAGAAGTTATCAGATGAATACTTTTTTCAGTCAAAATCACCCGTTAGTTTTTTCAGATTTCCACATTGAAAAAAGCTTGGTCTTTTCCAGTATGAATTTGTCTAAATCTAATTATTCAATAGTCGAAAAAACACACGATAGTTTATTTAAAAATCTACCTAAACCTGATCTGTTGATATTTTTAGAGGCAGATATTGGTCAGATTTCGAAAAATATTAAACATAGAAATAGGGATATTGAAAATGACTTAGGGATTGAATATTTAGAGAGTTTAATTAAAAAATACATTATTTGGCTTAATAAACTAAATATTCCGGTTATTAAAGTAGATGCTAAAAGTATCAATTATGACAACAAGGAATTATTATTAAAAAAGCTTTCCTCTTTATTGAATATTCCTCTTTTGTAGTGCTTTAAAGCTACAATACTTGCAGTTGTCAACAATTTAGAGTTCCTATTTTTACATATTGTTGCTTTTTTTTTATAAAATAAAGTCCTTATACTTGCATCAACTTAAAAGTGGATTAAATAAACTCTAATGAAAATCAATAATTTTAACTTCAACTACATTGCCATAGTCGCATTGTTTTTTACAATTTTCTCTAGCTGTTCTATGATTAAAGAATTAGAATACGAGGTTACTCAAAACCCTTTACACATGAAAGGTGGAGATGTAACACTTCAAATAAATGGAAAATTTATTGAAAAAGGTCTAAATGCAAAAGCTGTAGCAGAAATCACCCCAATATTCTTTTGTAAGGACGGAAATGAAATACCTTTTCAAACTGAAATTTATCAAGGGCCTAAAGCAGCAGGTAATGGAAAAGTTGTTCCTTCTACAGGACTTCCTTTTTCTTACACCAGCACAATTCCTTACCAAAAAAGTATGTTAGAGGGAGAAGTAAAGGTGCAAGTTATTGTTAAGATGGGCAGTAAAAGCGAGGATATGATGAGTCCTAAAATTGCAGATGGAACTATAATTACTTCTAAGCTGGTGGTTTTAGATGATCAAGTAATTAGCTCCTCAGAATGTAATTTTAAAAGAGTAAATTCTTTTAGCAAATCAGCAACTATCAATTTTAATAAAGGAAAGCATAATATTTCTTCTAAAGAATTAAGAGATTCAGATGTGAAGGATTTACTTAATTTTATTTCAAGCTCCATGGAAGAAGGTTCTAGAACGGAAGTTAAATCTATTCAAATTAGCTCTTTTGCATCTCCAGAAGGTGAAGTTGATTTAAACAACAACTTAGCACAAGATAGAGGGAATAGCACTATGAAGTCTTTGATTTCTAAATCTAAAAGAATGAAATTCAATGCTGGTAAAGAGTCTGCTTTCTACAATGTTGTTCCCAAAGGCGAAGATTGGGAGGGTTTTAAAGCTGAAGTTTCTAAAACTGATAATGAAGATAAAGACCTAATACTAAGAGTTTTGCAAATGACTTCAGATTTAAATAAAAGAGAAAAAGAGATTAGAAATATGGCAAAATCTTATGCTTTTCTAGAGAAAAAAGTACTTCCTCAGTTGAGAAGATCTACAATTACAGTGAATTACGATGAAGTCGGATACAGTGATGATGAGTTGAAAAACTTAGTTGCTACCAATCCAGATACTTTATCTCTTGAAGAAATTATTCAAGCTACCTTGAATGAGCAAGATATGAACACACAGCTTAAAAATTACAATAATGCTGCAAGGTTATTTCCCAACGATTGGAGAATAATGAACAACACAGGCTACATTATGTATATGATGGGGGATAATGATGGAGCATCTAAGTCTTTTGAAAATGCTCTTTCTATAACTGATAATAACGTTGTTAGCAATAATGTCGCTGCAGTCAAGCATGTTTCAACTGGCAAATCAACTGATGAGATTAAATCTTTATTGGAGTCTTCTAATACAACACAGTCTAAATACAATATTGGCTTAATTCAAATTGAAGAAGGTAAATATGAGGAGTCTATAACATCTATGGGGGACTCTAAATCATACAATTATGCTTTGGCCAACATCCTTGCAGAGCATTATGACGCTGCTTCAGATGCAATTGATGATCTTGATTTTAAAGATGCTAAGTCTTTTTATTTGAAAGCTATTATTGGTGCTAGAACTTCTAATACAGAAGTGGTTATGGAAAACCTTAAAATGGCATTTGAAAAAGATGCATCATTGAAAGATATGGCTAAAAAGGATAGAGAGTTTATAAAGTTTTTTGAGAACTCTGATTTTCTTGCAATGTTTTAGAAATTAGTTTTTAAATTATTTAAAAGGAGGGCTTAGTCCTCCTTTTTTTCTTTCTACATGGTAAGGAAAACTTTTTCTAACTACTAAAGTGTTGTCAAAAACCTCTTCGAGTTTCATTTTAGAAAAAACGGCATTATTATAATCTTGAAACTTTCCGGAATACAAAAATATATTTGGAGCTATATACTCATCAAATAAAACCATTTCAGGAAAATTTAATATAAACTTTTTTCTTAATTCTCTTATTTTATCTGTTTTTTGGCTAACATACAATTGAACTGTATATCCATTATACTTGCCGTGTTCAGATACATATTTATTTATGGACTCAATTTTAGAATCTTTAATTTCTATTAATGATCCTTCGCCAGATATGTAGGACAGGGAGTTACTGTAAATAGTATCTAGTCTCAATAAAGAATCTTGATCTGTTGTTTTTAATAATTCAGATGATTTTATATTTAAGCTGTCAAGTGCTTCTTTTTTTGGATACAATGTCCAACCATCTTGAGAATGCAAGGATGAGCAAATTAGTAATGATGTGTGTAATATAATTTTTTTCATTTTATGTCTCTTCCACAAATCTAATAAAACTATTTATAGAAAATCCACCCCTATTGTTTAGCTTTTCAACTCCATCTTCAAACAGATTATTTAGAAACATTCTAAATTAAGATAATTTGATGACAATTCTTAAAACAATGTGGTTTAAATTATATTGACATATTACATTTGTTACAGCTTTTTAAACGCATTAAATTTTATACAATTTAAATGGTAAATAAACTTATTAAGTTTTCGGTTAAAATTACTTTAACGTTAGTTTTAGCTTTTACAGCTTTTTCTTCATTTTCGCAAGAAGGCGAAAAGCTGTTTAAGGCTAATTGTGCATCTTGTCATAATCCAGTCAAAAATGCTACTGGCCCAAAAATGCAAGGTGTACTTCAAAAATGGACAGATGCTGGCGAAGAAGAATTAATTTACCAATGGGTATCTAACCCATCTAAATTATACAATAGCGGAAAATCTAAAATGGCAAAAGCTATTTGGGATTGGTCTCCAACTGCTATGACTCCTCAGGGTCATTTATCAAGAGAGGAAGTGGAATCGATATTCACCTATGTAGACAACTACGCTCCACCTGTTGCCGCAGTTGGTGCAGGAGGTTTAGCTACAGGCAATGATAAATCCAATGAGGCTGATTCTTCAGATTATTGGTGGTGGATAATCTCATTTATTTTAGTATTTGTATTGTTTGCTATACTTGGAGTTAGAAGAGAGTTGAGTGCTGCAGTTGCTGCCAAAGAAGGCAAGGAGATTGACCCAAAAAGCACTTTTGCAACTAATGCTCAGCAATGGTTTTTAAGGAATTGGTTTGTGACAATGTTGTTAGTAGTAGGTGTTGCACTTTTTTCAGGTGTAGAGTTGTTTGGAAGAGCATACCAGTTAGGCGTTTATGAAGATTATATGCCTTCTCAGCCAGTAGCTTATTCTCACAAGCTCCATGCTGGAAAGATGGGCATAGAGTGTAAGTATTGTCACCATTCTGCTGAAAAGTCAAAACATGCTGGTATACCATCTGTTAATGTATGCATGAATTGTCATGCAATTGTTCATGAAGGGCCGGAATATGGTACTGAAGAAATAGATAAATTGCACAAGGCTGCAGGATATAATAAAAATAAACAAGCATACAATTTAGATGAATTTGGTGACAGAATAGAGAAGCCAATAGTATGGAATAAAGCCCATAACCTACCAGACCATGTTTATTTTAGTCATGCCCAACATGTTCATTCCAACACTGCTAATATTGACTGTAGGCAATGTCATGGACCTGTTCAAACTTACACTCTTGGAAGAGTATCTACCATTGATGAAGTTAATGCATATGCAGCTACAGATGATGGAATGGAGAGAGGTCTTATTCAATTGACCAAACCATTGCTAACTATGGGATGGTGTATTGAATGCCACAATAAAAAAGAGATTGACTTGACAAGTTCTGGATACTATGAAGAGATTCATAAAAGGATTAAACTACGAGCAGATGTCAATAACAAGATTTTTGAGGATGATAAAGTAACTGTAAAAGAATTAGGTGGTTGGGAATGTGCAAAATGTCATTATTAAATTTACTTATAAATAATTTATGAGCAAAACAAAAACATATTGGAAAGGTTACTCGGAAAAACATCAAACTCCGGAGTTTTCTGTTTCTAGCCAGAAAGAATTTAAAGATGATGTGCCCGTTGATGAGTTTTTAGGATCAGATGGCATTGACGATTTAAAGACAGGAAGAAGAGATTTTCTAAAATTTATGGGATTTAGTGTAGCTGCAGCAACACTTGCTTCTTGTGAATCTCCAGTTATTAAGTCTATTCCTTATGTCAATAAACCTGAGGATATTACACCTGGAGTTTCAAATTGGTATTCTTCTGCTTACTACGATGGAAATGATTTTGCCAATGTTTTAGTAAAGTCTAGAGAGGGTAGACCAATATGGCTTAAAGGAAAAAGAGACGGCTTTACTCAAGGAGGTTTAATTCCAAGAGTTTCGACTTCAATACTCAACTTATACAATAGTTCAAGGTTGAATGGTCCTTCTATCGAGAAAAAAGCAGAATCTTGGTCCAATGTTGATCAAGAAATACTTAAAAAATTAAATAATTTAAGTGCTAAGAACGGGAAAGTTAGAATAATATCTAACACTGTAATTTCCCCTTCAACGAAGTCTGTTATCCAAGATTTTACAGCTAAGTTTTCTCCCTCTGATGATTCTGTTTCTGGATGCGATATTAAACATATTGAATACGATCCTCAATCTTATTACGGTATTAGAAAGGCCAACGAAAATATTTTTGGAAAAAGTTTTATTCCGAGCTATGATTTTTCAAAAGCCAAAACAATTGTTTCAATTAATGCAGATTTTATTTGTAATTGGTTATTGCCTTCGAAATTCTCTACGGATTTTAGTAAGGCAAGAAAGCCAGAAAACGGGTGGATGTCAAAGCATTTTCAATTTGAATCCGTGCTTTCACTAACTGGTGCAAACTCTGATGTTCGTGTCAAAATAAAACCATCAGAAGAGGTGTTAGTCGCGGCTTCTATTTTAAGTTTGTTAAATAATGAAAAACCTGGTTTTGGTCTTAACGATGAAACAAGTGACAAAATTCAATCTGCTGTTAAATCACTATTAGAAAATAAAGGAAATTCACTAGTTGTTGCAGGCTCTAACGATCCTAATGTGCAAATGTTAGTTAACAAAATAAACTATAATTTAGATAATTACGGAACCACCATAGATGCTGATAATGAGATAAATTTATTTAATGGAAATGATCAAGCTAT
>CAJIYZ010000045.1 GCA_905181675.1 Bacteroidetes bacterium MED-G20 | reverse complement strand
CTATTAGCGATAGTGAATCCACATTATAGGTTCCCAACAGTGGGGGTTTTTCTAGCCAATATGGCTGACTAATTGGCAAGTTTGAAGGGACACTAGATTTGTTCTTAACAATATTGATTTTGTTTTCTTTAAGTGTTTTTGAGAATTTCTTATTGAAATTTAAATCTTTACAGGAAATTGATTTTAATTTCATTTTAATATTGGATCTATTAATAATTTCTAAGTTAAAAGACACAGAGTCTTCTTTGGTTTTTTTGGAAGATAGCGTAGTCATTTCTATGAAAAGGCCCGAACATTGCAATATTAAATCCTCTACTTCTTTAGTTTTGATATTCTTCCAAAACTCGTCCTCTAATTGAGAAATAGAACTCCTTAGCATTAAAAGTCTTGGAATAGACTGCGATGGGTCATTTATAGAAAAATTTCTAATGATTTCATCGGTTAAAGATTGTATGCTCTTGCTTTGAGGTGTTCTATTCCAAGAAAAATCCAATGATTCAAACAAGTCATTATTTGCACTATCACCTTTAAGAAATTCGAAAAACTCTAAATATTCTCCTCTTTTCCCTGTACTACCAAAACCTTGTGTTTTATGCATAGATCTACTTAATGCAGACAACTCATTATAAGATGTTCCTAAGAGAGGATTGTAACCCCCTATATCTAAAGAAACGACTCCTGGGTCTTTATCTGAAATATCACTATTCCACCATCTGCCTGTATTTACCACAGCTCTTTTAGTTTTCCAAACACCTACATGCCTCAATTGATCTTGGAATGCAGAGGAGTCTGCTGCAAGATCAAAAGCTTCCATTGCTAAAAGTGCAGAGGATGTGTGGTGACCATGTCCTCCTTTTCCGTCAATTGGGAAACGGCAAACTATTACATCTGGACGGAAATTTCTAATAACCCAAACAACATCAGAAAGAACCTTTCGTTTGTCCCATATTTTTAAAGTTTCTTCAGAGGTTTTAGAATAACCAAAATCATTAGCTCTTGTGAAAAATTGTTGACCACCATCTATATTTCTTGCAGATAATAGTTCTTGAGTTCTTATAATTCCTAATTCTTCTCTAATTTCTGTTCCTATAAGGTTTTGCCCTCCGTCTCCTCTAGTAAGAGATAGATAACCGGTATTTAAAAGCTTTTCGTTTGCGCAATAGCTAATGAACCTTGTGTTTTCATCATCTGGATGAGCTGCTAGATAAAGAACATTCCCTAGAACATTTAATTTTTTGATCTGGTGATATATTTCAGATCCACTTAATTGCTGAGCATAATAGGACAAAAACAGCAGATTGAAAAAAATAGAAAGAATAAATAATCTAAACATATGCATACTATTCTAGTTAAAAAATTAATTTATTTGGTGAAAGAATGAGCGATTCCCACTACCACCATGTCAAATAAACAACCCACTTCTTTAGAGAAAATTTTACCATTTGAAATGTGGTTATATCCAATTGAAAGGTAGGTCTTAGAATTTATATAGGAACAAAAATGCCAAAAATGATGGAAATTAAGGCCGCTTTGAAGTCCGTCGTTTCTTTGAGAATTTGATTCTACCCAAACTACTGCAATTTGAGATTTTAAAAATGTCTTTTTAGCAATTTTAAAGGATAATTCTTGGCCCATACCAATAGCATTTCCTCCTTTTTCTGTCAAATGAAATACTGCTACAGGGCTTGTTGTAAATAGCCTATCAAAAAAATTAGAATCTTTAGTAGATTGGTTAAAGCTTTCCGGCTTATCTAAAGATCTTTTAAACGGGAAATAAACTTGGGCAAAAATTGAAAAGTTCCTAAAACTATTTTCTTTTTCAGAAGAACCAGAGAGTCTAGATTTATATAATCCAGAATTTAAACTCATTTTAAAAGGGGTCTTCTCTAGTTCAAATTGTACTTTTTCCACTTGTGCAAAATAATTACAAATAAATAAAGTTGAGAATATTAAAGTAAAAATGAATGGCTTCATAAATTGGTTAGTTAACAGTAAGTTCGCAAGAGCTAGCATTTACTTTTAAATTCATTTCTAATCCTAGTGGTAAAGTTAAATTTTCACTTTCATGTCCGGAGGGGAAATTAAATACTACCGGAAAATTAAATTCATTTATTTTTTGTAATACTATTTCCTCTAAACCCATTCCAAATGGAGTTGAGTTGTCTTTAGTATTGGTGAAATGCCCTATAATAAGCCCCTTTATTTGATTAAATACACCAGCAAATTTCAGCTGCCATAGCATTCTATCAATTTTGTAAAAATATTCATCAATATCTTCAATAAATAAAATTTTATTTTCAAAATCTGGCTGATAATTTGTTCCTAAGCTAGCACATAAAACAGAAAGATTTCCACCAACTATAGCCCCTTTAACTTCTCCATATCTGTTGTTATTGGAAGAGTTTATTTTGTAGTTAATTTTTTGCTGAAAAAGAAAGTCTTTTAAAGATTCTAAAGAATTAAGTGTATTTGAATTAATATTAATTGGCATTGTAGAATGTATAGAGGCAGTGTCTAAAATAATATTGGAGAAACAATGGATATTGGTAATATCAGAAAACCCCATAATCCATTTAGGGTTTTGTAAAAAAAGAGCTGGATTTAATCCTTCTAGAAGTTGAATTGATCCATACCCTCCTCTAAAACACCAAATAGCTTTAGCGCGTGGGTGATTTAAAGCCCATTGTAAATCAAGTAATCTTGTTTCTTTATCTCCTGCAAAAATACCAGATTCCACTAAAATATTTTTGGAACGCACAGGCCTAAGTCCCCATTTTGTCAATAAATCCTCTGCCAACGAGAGCGATTCTAGGTCTACTTTTCTAGCTGGTGCTATAAGAATGACCTCATCGTTAGGTGTTAATTTTGGCGGTAAATTCATTTCATTTAAATTCTTTAGGATAAAAATAGCATATTAACTTATATTTGGCCATTCTAAATCAAATTTTGAAAACTCCAAAAAGACATACCATCACCGCAGCCCTTCCTTATGCAAACGGACCATTGCATTTGGGTCACTTAGCAGGTGTTTATATTTCAGCCGATATTTATGCTCGTTTTTTTAGATCTAATGGCGAAGATGTTGCATTTATATGTGGTTCTGATGAGCATGGTGCAGCCATTACTCTTAGAGCAAAAAAAGAAGGCAAAAGCCCAAAAGATATAGTAGATAAATATCATTTTTCTAATAAAGATATATTTGAAAAACTAGGAATTAGTTTTGATATTTACGATAGAACTTCTTCAGACCATCACCATAAAACAGCCCAAGAATTATTTTTGCAGCTAGAAAAAAAAGGAGCCTTTGTAAAAAAAGAATCCGAACAATACTACGATGAAGAATACAAACAATTCTTAGCCGATAGATATATTACTGGTCAGTGTCCAAAGTGCGATTCAAAAGGTGCTTATGGAGATCAATGTGAAAAATGCGGTAGCGCACTTAGCTCTTTGGAACTCATCAATCCTGTTTCAACTCTAAGTGGCAAAAGCCCTCAACTTAAAAGTACAACTCACTGGTATTTACCACTGGAAAGACACGAAAAATGGTTGAGTGATTGGATGCAGAAAGGGACTTTTAATGGGCGTCAAGTACACGATCCAAAAAATTGGAAAAATCAAGTAGTTGGCCAGTGTATGAGCTGGATTAAAGGTGGTCTTCAACCTAGAGCAATTACTAGAGATTTGGATTGGGGGGTTAATGTGCCCGTAGAAGATGGAGAAGGTAAAGTACTGTATGTTTGGTTCGATGCCCCGATAGGTTACATATCTGCCACAAAAAAATGGGCTGAGGAAAAAGGAAAGAACTGGGAGGATTATTGGAAAAGTAAAGACACGAATTTGGTTCATTTTCTAGCCAAAGACAATATTGTATTTCACACTATTATATTTCCTGCCATATTATCCGAGCTAGATGGCTATATTTTGCCAACCAATGTTCCAGCAAATGAGTTTTTAAATTTAGAAGGTGAAAAATTAAGCACTTCTAGAAACTGGGCAGTATGGGCAAAAGATTATATAAGTGAATTTCCAGATCAGGAAGATGTTTTAAGATATGTACTTTGTTCTATTGCTCCCGAAAATAAAGACAGTGATTTTTCGTGGAAGGATTTTCAAGCTAGAAATAACAATGAGCTTTGTTCTATTTTCGGGAATTTTGTAAATAGAACTTTAGTTTTAACAAAGAAATATTACAATAGCGTTACTCCATTGAGAAATGAATTATTAGAGGTGGATGTTGAGTTAATAAAAACGATTAAAAAAACTCCTGATAATATTGCCAAAGCTATCCACTCATTTAGGTTTAGAGACGCCCTTATAGAGGCAATGAAATTGGCTAGAGCAGGGAATAAATATTTAGCAGATACCGAGCCTTGGAAGTTGATTAAAACAAATCCAGAAAGAGTAAAAACAATAATGAATATCTCTTTACAGATTACCGCAAACTTAGCCATTATTTTTGAGCCTTTTATGCCTAAAAAAGCATTGGATTTAGCAGGCTTATTAAATATTAAACTACCTACTTGGGAGCAAGCAGGTAGTGACCAATTAATTTCCTCTCATCACACAATAAATGAACCATACATTCTTTTCCAAAAAATTGAAGATGAAAAAGTGGAAGAGCAAATAGAGAAATTAAAAAATAAGGGGCAAAAACCCTCCAAATTCCTTCCTATGAAAGACGAAATTACTTTTGACGAATTTTCAAAAATGGACCTAAGAGTTGGTACAATTACAGCTGCAGAAAAGGTAGAAAAAGCAGATAAGTTATTAAAGCTGACCGTAGATACTGGAATTGATATAAGGACTGTTGTTTCCGGAATAGCAGAGCATTTTAAGCCGGATGAAGTGGTAGGCCAGAAAGTTAGTATTTTAATGAACTTAGCCCCCAGAAAAATTAGAGGAGTTGAATCTCAGGGCATGATTTTAATGGCAGAAACTCTTGAAGGTGAACTTTCTTTTGTATCTCCAACTAAAGAAATAAGCTCTGGCAACACAATAAGATAAAAATTAAATGAGAATCCTAATATTATTTGTCGTCTTAACTAGCTTATTATCACTAACTTCTTGTGGGTATATATTTAGAGAGATTGCAACTCCTAACAACTGCAAAAAATGTGAAATTTTTAATCAAAATGGTGACATTGTTTGGTCTACAGATGAATGTGGAGGAGAAGTGTATAATATGGAACTAAGAGCCAAGGCAAAGGCTTACGATTATGGATGCAACCATACTTTAAGTTGTAAAAGCTATAAAAAACCAAAAAAATAATCTTACTCCCATAGTTCAACTGGATAGAACAGTCGCCTCCTAAGCAACAGATCTGGGTTCGAGTCCCGGTGGGAGTACAATCACTGTATAATATCTATTTTTTCTAGGAGACTTATTTGCAATAATAGAATATAACACGCCGGTTTGTAAAGTTTTTTTGGAATCATTCATGTAAAATTAAATGGGCTAGATATGGGCCGAAAATAAAAAATCAATTTAAACTTAAAATTTAATCAATGATTTCAGGTGGAACTAAAATAAAATCCGGATGTAAATAGGTGAATTTACCTAAATTCACCTATTTAGGGTTCTTATTAGTCATAAAATGAAAGTAATTGGAAAACATTTGTTAAATTATATTAAACAATATATAATTGAATGAAAAAATTAATGT
>CAJIYZ010000044.1 GCA_905181675.1 Bacteroidetes bacterium MED-G20 | reverse complement strand
TGGAGAATTTTAAAGATATTTTGTTGACTGTTGACATGGAGTTAGTCTCCAGCTTTGTGCTTGCTTTAATTTCTTGTTTATTTAAATTTGCATAGGGTTCATCTGCAAGATAAATAACCCCTCCAAGAGCATCTGCTCCATAAATTAGAGAACTTGGTCCTTTGATAATTTCAACTCTGTCAATACCTAAATTAAGCACTGCAAATCCGTGATCTGCTCCCCATTGTTGATTTTCTAATCGAAGACCATTTTGAGAAGTAAGTACACGCATTCCTGAAAGTCCTCTTATCACTGGCTTGGCAATTCCATTTCCAGTAGAGAAATTATAAACACCAGGTATGTTGCTCATAGCATCAACAAGATTGGTTTGCTCAATTTTATTTAGATCAGCTATTTTTCTTGATTCTACCGGAAAGGCACTGTAACGTTGAAGCTTAGAATCTGACGTAGATACTATAACTTCGTCTAAATGAATATGGGAATGCTCCAACTTTACAATTAAATCTTTCTCTTGGTTTTCTACTTTTATTAGCTTATTATCAAACTCATCAGCTCTTATAAGTAATGTTATTTGAAAATTAACGACATTCTCTAATTCCCAATTTCCTTCAATATCAGATACGGTACCATTTTGGGTTTCTAAACAGAATATTTCTGCAAATGGAACTCCAGCACCTGAGCTTTGATCAACTACTTTACCCTTAATAACTTGGCTGAATCCAAATTGGGAAAAAAAAATCAACAGAACAATAAAAGTATTTCTCAATTTTAAATATTTAATATAATTCAAATATATAATTTTATTGCAACAGTGTTGCAATAAAATTGTTTTAATAACAATGATATTATTTCGTAAAGACATATTAATTTAAATATTAAATTATTATATAAAGTAGAAGGAAAGAATATAAATTTGCTGTAAGTTGGACTATTACCAATGACCAGAAATTATAAATAAAATGAAGCCTGCTGGTGTAAAAGCAATTAAAGAAGATCTACAAACAAGATCTAGGGAGGAGCTTACTGAGCTATGTCTAAGTTTGTCAAAATTTAAAAAAGAAAATAAAGAGCTACTTACCTATTTACTATTTGAGGCAAGCGACGAAAATTATTTTATCCAAGGAATTAAAGAGGAAATTATTACTCAATTTGAACAAGTCAATAGAAAAAGTTACTACTATGTCAAAAAAAGTATTCGAAAAATTTTAAGAAACACAAAAAAAAATATTCGTTACTCTAAAAAGAAACAAACAGAAGTTGAATTAATTTTATTTTTTTGTAAAATATTGAAAGATTTTTCACCTTCTATTACAAAAAGCATTCCTCTCACCAATATATTTGAAAGAGAAATTCAAAGAATTAAGAAAATTATTTTAACACTTGATCCCGATCTACAATACGATTATGGAATAGAGATTGATGACTTACAAGGCAATAAATAAACTACTTTCGTTTCCAGAATTTACGGATTAATAAAAAGCTAATTAATAATATGAGTTCAATATTAAATGTAAAAAAATCTCCTCTTCATGGTAAAGGAGTATTTGCTAACAGAAATATATCTAAGGGGGAAATAATTGTAGAAAGCCATATGGTCCTTATTCATGTAAATGAAAATCTACCTGAAAAATTAGCTACTCTTCAATTTCCATGGACAAACGAATATGAAGCAATTTGCTTGAGTGATGCTGGTAGCTTTTTTAACCATAGTAAAGAGCCTAATGCCATCATAAAAGATAGGGATTTTGAGAATGAAATTCAAATATTTTCTGCATCAAAAGCAATTAATAAAGGGGAAGAAATCACAATCTATTACAATGATGCTTTTGAAAAATTCATTCAATAAGTTCTCTATATAAACAAGGTAATATCCACATTAACAATAAATTAAGGATACTCTGTTAAGTAGGTGAATCACCTAATTTAGACATAAAACATGCAACTTAATAAGTTAAAAACACTAACTTGACATATATAGTAAACATATATGAAACACTTATTTAAATTTAAATGTCCTATTACCTCAGCTCTTGATATTATTGGGGATAGATGGATATTAATTATTTTTAAACAAATGTTATTCGAAAACAAACAGACTTTCAAAGATTTTAAAGAAAGTACAGAAAATATTGCATCCAATATTCTAACAGTTAGACTAAATCTACTTCTTGAAAATGGATTAATCTCAAAATCAAAAGTTCAGACTAACAACAAATCTGTTTACTATCATCTAACAGATATAGGCCTATCAGTTACTTCAATATTAGTAGAGTTAGGTATTTGGGGTGAAAATAACCTTAAAGATTACAACCCACTTATTAAAAAAGAAAATACATATAAAGCAAGTAGTAATAAAAATATTTACATCAAGAATTTGAAAAGAAAGTACAAAGATAAGATATCTAAGACTGTTTTTATCGAAATGTAATTAGTCTTTTAAATTATTAGTTTTATACCATTTCAGAAACTCTTCGATAGCTTCTTGAGTAGTTTGCTTTGGGACATATTTTAAAATATTGTTTGCTTTTTGAATATTAAGAGTAAAGGATTTAGCCAAAATACCAATACTGAATCTTGTAGTAGTAGGCTCATCAGAGTTAAATATTTTTGATCTTAGTTCAAATAAATAGCTAACACCATAAGCAATCTTATAAGGTACTCTTTGAGAAATTATATTTCTATCAAGTTTTTTCAAAACATAGTTTATTACTTCCCAAAGCTTTACGGGTTTTCCATTAGATAAATTGAAAGTTTGATTAATTGCTTTATCACTATTTATAGATAATATTATAGCATCAACTACGTTACTCACAGGTGTCAAATCAACAAGATTTTGTCCATTACCTACAATTTTTAGTTTTTTCTCATCATATGCTTTTATTAATCTTGGAACAATTACATAATCTCCTCTTCCAATAAGAGCCCTTGGTCTAAAAATAACATATGGAATATTTGAAGCTCTAAGTAACTCTTCAGCTAAAAATTTTGTTTTGGCGTAATGATTTACAAATTTTTTTGGAAGTAGATCTTCTTCAGAGATGTCAATTTTGTCTCTAAATTCGTAATAAACACCAGGAGAGGATATATATATGATTTTTTTTATTTTGTTAATCTTTGAAGCATCAATTAAATTATTTTGACTGTCAATATTTGCCTTTTTATAATCAGAGTAACTTCCCCATGGGGATGATAGTGATGCACAATTTATTAATACGTCTACATCTTTGGTTATTTGGTTAACAAAAGGCTTATCAGAAAGATCTCCAAGTATGTAATTAATTTTATTACTTTCTACGAAGTGTGTTTTTTTTATTTTTCTACCAGTTGCAATTATATCATTAATATAAACTAGGCTATTGAGCTTTTCAATTAACCTAAAACCTAAAAAGCCAGTCGCTCCTGTAACTAGTATTCTCATAATTCTAAATTACTAAAATTGCTAATCACAAGTAGCTATTGGGTCTTTTTAATGGCATAAAAAAGATTATTTTTTTTGATAAAATGAAACAATTTACAGAACTGTAATCTAAATAAAAAGGATAAATTTTCTATTAAATAAACAGAAATGAAATTTATAATTCTTCTAATAAATTGAAATTTTACAAGATTAAAGTAATTCTTAAAAATTAAATACTGTATTAAAGAATGTAATTGAAAATAAAAAGTAGAGGATTTATGAATTAAAAAAAGCAATTAATTTGGAAGGTTATTGCAAATAATTTAAAAATTTAGTCCTCTACTTTTATAATTAATCAAATATATAAATAATAATGCAACACAGTTGCGTTTGTGTAAAAAAAATATAACTTTAAATAATAATTATTAATCCACTAAGAATAATAAAGTCATGCAACTTTGTTAATTAGTTTAAAACAAAAAAAATGAAAGATAAATTAAGTTTTTACGATGTGAAGAGCAAATCAAAATTTGACTCAGAAGAGTACGATGTAAGAGAAAAAAGCGGTAGATATTTTGCTGTTACTAAGTCTCAGAGTGGATCTCATGAGTGCTGGAGAGTATTATCAAAAGCCGATGGTGAGCGTCTTAAGTAAAGAAAAGACAACAACTAACATTAAAAGCACTTCACTAATTAATAAGTGGCAAGCTTTACTAGGTATTTCGGATTGGGTCATATTATGTGAACCCATTTCCGAGGACCAAGTTGTAGATGAGATAGAAGACAACAGCTATGGACATGAGTTTTTAGGTATTTACATTGACTTTAAAAATAAAACAGGTACCATATTTCATACAAGAGAACTAAACGAAGAGGACATCCTACATGAACTACTTCACGTTCGTTTCAACTCATGGAGCGAAGAAAAAGTTAATTTCTGGACAGATTTACTTATAAAAACTCCAAAATCTTTATTCCAATTTTAAATTCTTCTTTAATTATTTTAGTAGTTAAATATTGCT
>CAJIYZ010000043.1 GCA_905181675.1 Bacteroidetes bacterium MED-G20 | reverse complement strand
TCCTTTTATAAATGCATTGGAGAAATTTATAAATGAGCCTGAAAAAGCAGACATAAAGGAATTAAACAGTATTGAAATAGTCTCTAATCTTAAGAAAGAAAAGGTTTTTCGTGACCCAAGACTAATTATGTTTTATTCTTGGTTAAAGTCCAAGTACACCAATAAAAACACTTACAAAATACTTCTCAATGAATTTGATTCATTGAAATAATTAATAATATTCGTAATATGTTTTATCGCCGTTAGTATCTTCAAGACCTAAACTATTAATTTTTAATTTTTTAATAGTTTTTAATTTTGTTGTGCTTAGGGTCAAAACATCATAAGAATAGGTTATCTGCATTTTATCTTCCGAAAATTCCCAAGTCCCAGCTACAGCATCTATCCCTAAAAAGCTCATTTGATCCTTGTTGTAAAATTGGATACTTCCATCTTTGACAAATTCAATATAACTCCCATCGCTTTCAATATTGGTAATCACATCAGTAGATCCATCAACAGATTGAATTGGTCTCCATTTTTGGCACATTCTTGCACTTTTAGACAATATAGTAAACCCTGGCCCTTCTTCGTATTTTCCGCAAGAATAGATGGACAGTATGATTATTGATAGTAGAGTATATTTTAAAGTTTTCATTGGTTTTTCAGTTTTTTTTTCAAATATAAAGTTTATTGTAAATAAATAATTATTCTGTTGAATTTAATGCCTTTTGAAAATATATGTTGATTGCTGAATAAGAATTATACATTTGCAACTTATTTAAAACCATGAATATTAGAAACATAGCCATTATTGCACACGTTGACCACGGAAAAACAACATTGGTAGATAAAATGATCTACGCATGTAATGCAATTGATGAAAGAAAAGAACAAAAAGAATTAATTCTAGACAATAACGATTTAGAAAAGGAAAGAGGAATAACCATTCTGTCTAAAAATGTTTCTGTTCAATACAAAGAGCATAAAATTAATATTATTGATACACCAGGCCACGCAGATTTTGGTGGGGAAGTTGAAAGAGTTTTAAATATGGCAGATGGTGTTTTACTTTTGGTTGATGCCTTTGAAGGCCCAATGCCTCAAACAAGATTTGTATTACAAAAAGCCATTGAATTAGGTTTAAAGCCACTAGTTGTAATAAACAAAGTAGATAAAGAAAACTGTAGACCAGACGAGGTTCAAGAAAAAGTTTTTGACTTAATGTTTAATCTAGACGCTACAGAAGATCAATTGGACTTTCCTACAATTTATGGATCTGCAAAGCTTGGCTGGATGAATACAGATTTTAAAACTCCAAATGACAATATTTTCCCATTATTAGATGCAGTTATTGAATTCATACCGGCTCCAAAAGTGGTAGAAGGAAATACACAGTTACTAATAACATCTCTTGACTTTTCTACTTTCATAGGGAGAATTGCTATTGGAAGATTACAAAGAGGAGGTCTAAAGCAAAACCAACAAATTTCTTTAGTAAAGAGAGAAGGAGAAATTAAAAAATGTAGAATCAAAGAACTATACTTATTTGAAGGTTTAGGGAAATCAAAAGTAGAAGAAGTAAAAGCAGGTGATTTGTGTGCTATTGTAGGCATAGAAGGTTTTGAAATTGGAGATACTGTTGCAGATATTGAATCTCCAGAAGCTTTACCTACCATAAAAATTGACGAACCGACGATGTCTATGTTGTTTACCATTAACGACTCACCATTTTTTGGCCAAGAAGGAAAGTTTGTTACTTCTAGACATTTAAAAGATAGGTTAGAAAAAGAATTGGAAAGAAATTTGGCTTTAAAGTTGGAATCTACAGATTCTTCGGATTCATTTAATGTATTTGGAAGAGGAGTGCTTCATTTGTCTGTTTTGATTGAAACTATGCGAAGAGAGGGCTACGAATTACAAGTAGGTCAACCACAAGTTATAATTAAGGAGATAGATGGAATTAAATGCGAACCAATAGAAGAACTTACAATTGATATACCAGAAACACATTCGGGAAAAGCAATTGAGGTTGTTGCAATTAAAAAAGGAGAGATGCTTAGCATGGTTCCTAAAGGTGATAGAATGTTATTAGAGTTCAATATCCCCTCGAGAGGAATAATTGGATTGAGAAACTATTTACTTACAGTTACCGCAGGCGAGGCAATAATGTCCCATAGATTTATCGAATTCCAGCCCTATAAAGGAGATATTCCACAAAGACAAAACGGCTCTTTAATATCTATGGAAAAAGGGAAATCTATACCATTTAGTTTAAATAATTTACAAGAAAGAGGGAAGTTTTTCGTTGACCCAAATGAAGATATCTATGAGGGTCAGGTTATTGGCGAAAACTCAAGAGGCAACGATTTAGTAGTTAATATTACTAAAACTAAAAAAATGTCTAATATGAGGTCTTCTGGAGCAGACGACAAAATAAAAATTGCTCCAGCAATTAGATTTTCTTTGGAGGAAGCACTAGAATATATACAGTCAGATGAATATGTTGAGGTAACTCCATCTAAGATTAGACTTAGAAAAGTATTTTTGAAAGAAAATGAAAGAAAAAGAGCTCAAAAATAAGGGCTTTAAAACCCCGTTCTCATTCTTTTTTTTGGGATCTATCGCTATTTTGCGTAACCAATTTAGGAAAACCATTCACCCTTATGCCAAAGCTACCTAAAGAGCATAAATTTTTAGACCTTTCAGATTACGGTCGTCCACCTGCTCGCTGGATAGCCAATGCTTTTAAAGATACTTCCATTACCCCCATCCACATTACTATGGTTTTTTTTCTAGCTGGTATAACTGCTATTGCCTTTATTCTTAAGGGTCAAATGCTTACTGCTGCAATTTTTCTAGTAATTAAATCAATTCTTGATGCTGCTGATGGCGAACTTGCACGAGTCAAGCGAACACCTTCTTACGTTGGGCGTTATTTGGATTCAGTTGCAGATATTATTCTGAATTTTTTCTTTTTACTTTCAATTTGTTACATTTACGAAGGGTCTTGGATATTAATGTTTATTGCTTTTTGTTGCCTTCAACTGCAAGGCACTTTATATAACTATTACTATGTGATTTTTCGCAATAAATTTAATGGCGATAAAACCAGCCGTATTATCGAAGACCATTCACCCACTGCTATGCCTGGAGAAAAACAAGGCAACGTCGATAAATTATTTTGGGTTTATAACTTTTTCTACAGTCTATTTGATAAAGCGATTTATCAAATGGATAAAAACGCAGAAGACGGCCATTATTTTCCTAAATGGTTTATGACTGCAGTTTCATCTTTTGGATTAGGGTTTCAGTTACTGATTATTAGTTTTATGCTTTGTTTAGGTTTGGGAGAATTTATTATCCCATTTTTTATTTCATATTCATTTCTTATAATTGTATTTATTCTACTTCGTAAAGGAATTAATTCTGGTAGAATTGGCAATTATGTAAAGTAAGATAATAAGAGAGAACAAATATTTGATTGATTACATTCCACTTCCATAATGCTTAAGACTAACAGTTCCACTAGTTCTTATTTGTTTAAACGCTTCACCATAGGTTAGCAACTGTTTTAAACAATAGTCCAGTCGGTTCTCAAAATATATCTGTTCTCTTGGGCTATTTTCTTTATCACCCTCATTAAATACTGATTCAACATTTCGTATGATTAACTGCTCGGGCAAAAAACAAATACGATTGTTTTTGTAGCTACTCATTCGGAGTTCTGCTACCGGATAAGAACCCCCGTCACCTGATGAAACTGTAATTATTAGTGCTGGTTTGTGCGCAAGCTCACCTTTGCCCCACATTAAGAAGAAGTTCTTCAGTCCAGCTGGAGCCATACCATGCCATTCTGGCGAGATTACAATAAAAGCATCACTGCTTGCTAACTTGTTAGAAATAGGACTTAGCAAGTCTATCCATTTTGCATCTTTTTCCCATATCCCTTCATCCCACAGTGGTAATGGGTTATTGGCTAGGTCAAATAAATAATGTGCATCACACTGAGAATAGGATTCCAAATTACTTTGAACAACTTTAGCAATTTTGGTACTTTGTGAATTTTGACGATGACTGCCAGAAATAATGGTGATTTTCATAATTTTAAAGTATCTATTAATATAAATTACTGTTGTAATTAATTACTTTTAGATTAAGATAATATAAATGAAAAATTTCATAACCTTTATTTTACTTTTTTGGTCTTTATTGGTAATTTCTCAAGAACCTCCAAAAATTTTAGTTTCAGTTGTAGTGGACCAAATGAAATACGAATATGTAGATAGATTTTGGGAAGATTTTGGAGATAATGGTTTTAAAAAGCTAGTAAATGACGGTGTTTTTTGTAGAAATACTCATTACAATTACATTCCGACATATACTGGACCAGGGCACGCAAGTATTTTTACAGGAACAACTCCTTCAGTTCACGGAATTATTGGAAATAATTGGTACAATAGAGATGATTTTGGTGCTGTATATTGTGCTGGAGATTGGAAATCTCAAACAGTTTGTCTGTGTAAAAAACCTCATGAAAAATCTAACCCTGGCAATGGGAAAATGTCCCCAGATGCATTGCTCTGCAATACTGTAGGAGACCAACTAAAATTAAAAGATTCACTTTCTAAAGTTTATGGGGTTTCCATCAAAGATAGAGGAGCAATACTATCTACAGGTCCACTCGCAGATGGAGCATATTGGTTAAATTCTGAATCGCAATGGATCACAAGCAGCTTCTACAGAAAAGATATTCCAAAATGGATGGTAGATTTTCATAAAAAACATCCAGTTTCATCTTACCTAAAAGGCAAATGGGAAGGCAAAACATTCAGTTATGATATGAGCGAAAAATATTCTGATGTTGGACCATCCTATATAAAATCTGCTCCCGCGGGGAATGACTATACTTTTGATTTTACAAAAGAGTTAATTGTAAACGAAAATTTGGGACTAGATAACCATACAGATTTTTTAGTGCTTTGTTTTTCTGCTACTGATTATGTAGGTCATAAGTTTGGACCCGATTCTGAACAAGTTAAAAGTACCTACAAAAAGTTGGATAAAAACATAGCTGATTTAATCTATTTTTTAGATGAAAGAATCGGAAAAGACAAATACGTATTGTCCTTAACTTCTGACCATGGTGCAGCATCTTCTGTTGCAGAAATAGAAAAAAATAGACTAAAAGGGGGTATTTTCAGCTCCAAAGAAATGTTGAGTCAATTAAATAAGAATTTAGAGTTAGTTTTTGGTGTTTCTGAAATTATAAAAAGGTACTCAAACATGCAATTGTATATTAATTATCCAATGATAGACTCTCTTAAAATATCAGACAATGAAGTTTTTCTTCAAGCAAAAAAATGGTTAATAACCCAACCTTTTATTGATAATAGCTACTGCTTAAAGACTTTGCAGAGTTCCTTAATATCTGCCAAAACACAAATGATAATTAATGGTCTTCATCCTAAAAGATCCGGCGATATTTATTTAACACTAAATCCCGGATTCATGGATTGGTATACAAAAACTGGCACAACCCATGGTACTCACTATAATTACGATGCTCATGTACCTTTATTTTTCTATGGCGCTAATGTGGATGCTAAACAAATTTATAGAAATATTAAAATAACTGATATTGCACCAACACTTTCTATAATAATGAAAACAGCTTTTCCAAACGCGTGTACAGGAAATCCAATTGGAGAAGTATTTCAAAACTAAAATGAATGACTAATAGCTTAAAAGTTTTATTTTCTTTATCATTTTTGTTTGTCTATTCTATGGGATGGACTCAAAATAATGATACTATTTTTGAAAATCAACTTTATGTAAAATTAAAATCATTAGACAATATTTCAGAATCTTTATGGAAGTCAGTAGAAAATTCTCCAAATAATATTAATTCATCTGTCTTCCCTTTTGGAGGTTTTTTAGACTCTATAGGACTAATTAATATTAAGCAACCTTTTGGTAAAAAAAAGAATGCTGAAAAATTATATTTAACATTTTTACTAGAGTTTACAGATAAAAAGCATGATCTAAATAAAATTATAAAAGATCTTAGCAAATTTAGTGAGGTTGATTATTCCGAACCAAAGTTTAAAGATTTTGAAGACTACATCCCGAACGATCCTAGCTACAGTAGTTGCTGGCATTTAAATAAAATTCAAGCAAATTTAGCTTGGGACCTTGGAACTGGGAATAGTAACGTTGTGGTATCCATTGTTGATGATGCTATTACAATTAATCATCCTGATTTGCAAAATGTAATTTGGGTAAACCCTAATGAAATTCCCAATAATGGAATTGACGATGACAATAACGGATATATTGATGACATTAATGGATGGGACACCTATACTAATGACAACGATCCAAGCCCTCATAGCAACACACCTGCTTGGGCTCACGGAACTCATTGTGCTGGAATTGCTGGAGCTCATACAGATAACAATATAGGAATATCATCAGTTGGTTTTGGTGTTTCTTTAATGGCTGTTAAAACAGCAGACAATAATGGCCTAGTAAATCAAACTTGGGATGGGGTCTACTATTCTATAGTGTCAGGAGCGGATGTGATAAGTTGTTCTTGGTCCAGCGGATCTTACTCACAAACAAATAACAACATAATTGAGTTTGGTATAAATAATGGATCTATAATTGTTGCTGCGTCTGGAAATAATGGTGCAAATTTAGCAAGTAACCCTAAATATCCAGCTTGTTATAATGGAGTTATATGTGTAGCAAATACCACATCTTCAGACACCAAAGCTGGATCATCTAATTATGGTACTAGAATTGATGTTGCTGCTCCAGGAAGTTCTATTTTAAGTACTATCCCATATTCAGGATATGACACTAAAACGGGGACTTCGATGTCCGCTCCTATGGTGGCAGGTCTTTTGGGATTAATGAAATCATTTTCTCCAAACTCAACTAATGAACAATTAATATCCTGTATGAAAAGCGCATGTGATGATATAGATGCAGTAAACCCATCTTATGCAGGGTTACTTGGTAATGGCAGAATAAATGCATACAATGCATTGCTCTGTCTTTCCCCGCCAAACGCAGATTTCGTTGTTAAAAATCAAGATAGTTGTTCGGGTGAAATTCAATTTTTTGACGCTACCCTAGGAGTTCCTAAATCTTGGGCATGGGATTTTGATGGAGATGGAATAATAGACGATACAACAAGTACAGCTGTAAGTTATTTTAATCAGTCAGGGTCTTACAATACTTCTCTCACTGTTTCTAATGATTTTGGAACAGACACTAAAGTAATTCAGAATGCATTTAATATTTCTCTAATTGATGCTCCAATAATTGAAGATTTTTATACCTGCATAGGAGATTCTATTTCTTTAGAAGCGAATGGCTATACCAATTTAAATTGGTATATAAACGAAAATGATTTCGATGAAAGATACTCAGGAGAAGAAGTAATTACAGATAAAATTTTTAGCGATACTTCTTTCTTTGTGTCTGAATTATCAGATACTTCTTGTTATAGCTCAGGGTTAACTTACTTTCCTAATAACGGAATTTTTTCGTCAAATTATTCTTTCTTACTATTTGATGTTCACCAAAAAATAAATATTAAATCTATTGATGTTAAAGCAGACGGAAATCAAGATAGAACCATAATTATTTTAGATAGTAGTAACCATATTGTTTTTGAAAAAACATTTAATAATTTCATTACAGGTATTCAAACCTTAGAATTAAACGCCTCTTTATTTCCCGGGAATAACTATAAAATAGGATTGTCTCCAAACACAACAGTAAATCTTTTTAGAGCAAATTCTGGTGCTAACTTCCCATATGAAATCCCAGGGTTATTGACCATAACTAAGTCAATGATAACACCAATTAATACATCTACCCAACAGTACTATTATTTTTTTAATTGGAAAGTTTGCAATGCGTTATGTGAAAGTGAAAGGTCGGAAGTTAGAATCTTTACAGATGATTGTGAAAATATCCAAGACTTGCAAGACATCGTTATTTTCCCCAATCCCAATGCAGGAATATTTACAGTAAGAGTTCCAAAAAATCAATCTGGAAATTTAAAGGTGGTAAATATGCTGGGTCAAACAGTTTATGA
>CAJIYZ010000042.1 GCA_905181675.1 Bacteroidetes bacterium MED-G20 | reverse complement strand
ACCTGAAAATAAAATAAAAAAATTCCTTTTAGCCAATCCAATTAAAATTAATATTGAAAAAAAGGATATTCTAATTCTTAACGATGATTTTTCAAAAAAAATTTTCGATGTTATAATTAATGGTGATATTCTTTTCTCGAAAAGCAAAACCAAAAACGACACCAAAAACTATTTTTTGGAAAGCAACAACGATACAATTTCTGTAGATCTTTCTTTTAAAGACTCAACATGTAGAATTATTTCCTTTAATCATCGAAGCTTTAATAAAAACCAAGCTTCTAGCGATATTGACACTATTGTTTATATGGATAATTTCAACTTTTACAATGTATTAGAAAAGTTGAAAAAAAAATATAGCGAAAAATTTAATAATGACTTAGAAAAATACCATTTAACAGAATTGGACATTACTAAAAACTTAAAAACAATTAATATAGACTGGATTAACTCAAATGGTTTTCTAATTACAAATCCTTTCTACAAAGGGAAAATTAAAATTCAAGGATTAGATTACGAAATCACAATGGAGCAAGGAAACAAGAAAATAAGATTTAAAAGACTTAATCAACTATGAAATGATTCTTTTATAATATAAAATTATAGCCACTATAGAAAATAAAATATTTGGAAACCAAACCGCCAATATCGTATTCCAACCAATATTAACTGCAGCAACTGTAGTCATTTTCATAAAAAAGACATAGACAAGTCCACAACAAAGACCAATTACTAAATTCTTACCAACCCCTTCTCTTGATTTTCGAGAAGCTACAGAAATACCTATAATAGTTAAAATATACGCTGCAAAAGGATAAGCTGTTCTTTCGTGCTTGCTAATATCTATTTGGGCAACAGAATTTCCTTTATTTTCTTCTTTGGCTTTATACTTTATAAGTTCTGGAGTAGTCATAGCATAAGTAATCTCCGATCGCTGTCCTAGATCACTAATATTAAAAGACAGAACAGTATCTATTAATTTTCTTGTGCTAAGAACATCATTTATTTTACCTATTTTTCTTATAAAAGTATTCTTAAGTTTCCAATTATATAAAACACTATCTCCTATAGCACGTTCTACCTGCATATCGCTTTCTAGTTCCCATTGACCATTCTCATTTTCTTTCCAGTTCTCTACCCAAAGCCGTCTTACTGTTGTGGTATTTCCAATAAACTGCCTATAACTAACAATAGTTCCTTCACTAATTTCCAAATGAACATCTTTAAAGTTGACATTGTATTTAGTGAATTTATTTTCGAAATCTAACCTATTCTTATTTGCATAAGGAGCAACATAGTGATTCATTAAAACAGAAATAATTAATAAAAAAGAAGAAGCAATAATATAAGGTCTGGAAAACCTCCAAAAACTAACGCCGTTACTTAGAATTGCAACAATTTCTAATCTTTGAGCCATAAAGCTTGTAAACCATAAAACAGACAGGAAAATAATTAAAGATGAGAATAAATTTGCGTAGTGAATAAAGAAGTAAGGGTAGTATTCAGTAATAATTTTATAAAATGTGAGGTTGTTTTCGGGATTAATAAAGTCTTTTAATTTCTCAGAAACATCAAAAATCATTGAAATACTCATAACAACACCTATCATAAAGACATATGTTCCAAGAAATTTTTTTACAATGAACCAATCTAATTTTTTCATTTTAAACTTTACAGTCTTTCAACGAGTTTAACTACCATTTTATTTTTCCATTCTGTAAAAGTTCCCTCTTCAATTTTCATTCTTGATTCGTTGACCAGCCATAAATAGAAAGAAAGGTTATGAATACTAGCAATTTGAGGACCTAGCATTTCTTTTGAAACAAATAAATGTCTCAAGTAAGATCTTGAATAGCGCTTATCAACTTCTGAAAAACCATTAGGATCAATTGCATTAAAATCATTTTCCCATTTTTTGTTTTTAATGTTAATAACGCCCTCACTGGTAAATAACATTCCGTTCCTTGCATTTCTTGATGGCATAACACAGTCAAACATGTCAATTCCTAAAGCAATACATTCCAATAAATTAGATGGTGTTCCTACCCCCATCAAATATCTTGGTTTATCAACAGGCAAAATAGCACAAACTTCCTCAGTATGTTTGTACATTAAATCGTGTGGTTCACCAACAGAAAGACCACCAATTGCGTTGCCTGGCAAATCAAAAGATGCAATTACCTCTGCACTTTTTCTTCTAAGGTCTGAATAAGTACTCCCTTGAACAATCGGAAAAAGAACCTGAGAATAATCGTATTTAAAAGGAGTTGAATTAAAACGGTCCACACATCTTTTAAGCCAACGATGGGTCATTTCCATAGAATCTTTAGCATAGGAATAGTCACAAGGATAAGGTGTACATTCATCAAAAGCCATTATAATATCTGCTCCAATTGATTTTTGAATATCCATTACGTTTTCAGGTGTGAAAAAATGGGAAGAACCATCAATATGTGATTTAAACTTAACACCTTGCTCAGTGATTTTCCTCCTTCCAGAAAGACTATAAACCTGATACCCGCCTGAGTCCGTTAAAATAGGCCTATTCCAAGACATAAATTTATGTAGGCCACCAATATTTTCAAACCTTTCTATCCCGGGTCTTAGGTACAAATGGTAGGTGTTGCCTAAAATTATTTGAGCGTTAATTTGATCTTCTAAATCTCTTTGAGAAACAGATTTAACAGTTCCTGCAGTTCCAACAGGCATGAAAATTGGTGTTTTTATTTCACCATGATCTGTTTTTAAAATACCAGATCTTGCATTTGAATTCTTATCTTTTTTTGAGAGAGTAAAGTTCATAAAACTGTGGATAAACTACTGATACACAAATATAGAACATCTTAATTAAGCAATACTTTTAATTTTTAAATCTTTTAATGTAAATGACATATTCAGAAATTGGATTTATTTTTCTTATTGCAAGCTTTTTAATTCAATGTTTTTATTTGTTTTATTTCAGCGCAAGAGTAGCTTTTATAAAAGAAAATAAAAGTTTTGAGAAAAAAGCAATAACAGTAATCATTTGCGCTAGAAATGAACAAGAAAATCTTAAAAAAAATCTCCCCCTAGTTCTTAATCAAAAGTATGACGAGTTCGAGGTCATAGTTGTCAATGACAGATCTTGGGATGATAGTATTGAAATATTGAACAATTTTAAAAATCGATATTCAAACCTTAAAATAGTAGATATTCCAGACAATAAAACCGATAATTTTGGAAAAAAACTAGCAATTACTATTGGAATAAAAGCTGCTAAAAACAATCATTTATTGTTTACAGATGCAGACTGTCATCCTTTGTCAGAATATTGGATCAAAGAAATGAGTAAAGGGTTTAATGATGACAAAAAAATTGTCATTGGAGTAGGTATCTATGAAAAAGAAAAAGGATTTTTAAATAGAATAATAAGGTTTGACACTGTTCAAATTGCGATTAACTCTCTGGGGTTTGCAAAAGCAAAATTGGCTTACATGGGAGTTGGAAGAAATTTAGCATACCATCAAGACATCTACTATCTAAATGACGGTTTTAAATCGCATTATCATGTTGCATCGGGCGATGATGATTTGTTCGTAAATCAATCTTCCAATCAAAATAATACACAAGTAATATTTAATTCAAAAAGTATAACAATATCAAAACCAAAAAAAGAATTTAAGAAATGGGTGTTTCAAAAAAAAAGACACCATACTACAAATTTTAAATACAAAAAAAAGCACAAGTTTTTACTTGGCCTTCAATATCTCAGTGCATTAGCTTTTTACTTTTTAATAATACTTTCACTTTTCACAACTAATTATTCAACAAGTGGACTACTGCTATTTTCAATAAGATATTTGTTAATTCTAGCGGTGAATTACAAACCTTTCAAGACTATGATGTGCAAAGATCTTCTTTGGGCTTTCCCAATTTATGAAATCATCTTACTATTTTGCCAACCTATGTTTCAAATGAATAAGAGAATTAGATTTTAAATGGGGGAAGAAAAATCGTTATCACACCTTTCAGAAAAAGCTCAAAAAGATTATGAATTAGTCCAAAGAGCAACAAAGAATAAGGACCAACAAGCATTTTCTGATTTAATGGATAAGTATAAAGATCCTATTTACTATATGTTGCTAAAAATGGTAAATAATAATGACGATGCAGAAGATTTAACCCTTGAAGCATTTGGCAAAGCATTCAACAGATTAAATCAATACACTCCAAATTTTGCATTTAGTACTTGGTTGTTTAAAATTGCAACTAATAATTGTATTGATTTTCTAAGAAAGAAGAAAAAAAACGTAATGTCTATTGATAATCGAATCTCCAATAGTGATGGTGAGGAATATATGTTCGAAATAAAAAGTGATGGAATGACTCCTGAACAAATAACGATGAATGATCAAAAGATTCAATTAATGAGACAGTATGTGAAAAAATTAAAACCCAGATACGAAATCTTAGTGGAAATGAGGTATTTTAAGGAAATGAGCTATGAAGAAATATCAGTAGAATTAAATCTTCCTTTAGGCACGGTAAAAGCTCAATTATTTAGAGCGAGAGAATTTCTATACAACATAATGAAACATAGTTTTGAGACAATCTGATTCGGCAAGAATAATTCAATTTTATTTTCCAAACTTAGATCAAAATCAAATGCAACAATTTGAAATTCTTAAAGATCTATATCTCGATTGGAATTCTAAGATTAACGTAATTAGTAGAAAAGACACAGAGAATTTTTACACAAGACATGTTCTACATTCATTATCGATAGCAAAATTTATAGATTTCAAAAAAAATACAAAAATAATGGATGTAGGAACCGGTGGAGGATTTCCTGGGATTCCATTAGCAATATATTTCAAAAACTCTTCTTTCACATTGGTTGATTCGATAGGGAAAAAAATAAAGGTTGTTGACCAAATTGTAGATGAATTAAAAATAAAAAATGTAAAGCCAAAAACTGAAAGAGCTGAAAATATTTCAGAAAAATTTGACTTTATTGTAAGTAGGGCTGTAACACAACTTGAAAGGTTCTGTCCCTGGGTTGAGCAAAATATTTCTAAATCCAATAAAAACGAAATACCAAACGGAATTATTTATTTGAAAGGGGGAGATTTAAAAGAAGAAATTCAAAAAATCACTAAAAAGTATAATTATAGAATCGAGAAAATTATTAATTATTTTGAAGATTCTTTTTTTGAGAGTAAATCTATTTTATACCTCCACAAAAAATAAAATTTAACATATTCCTTTTTTTGTTTGAATTAAGCTAAATTAACAGAATAGAAAATTTAAAGTCGTAAAAAAATTGCCAACAAGAAACATCATATTATCGTTATTAACCTTTATAACATTTAATGTTTTTGGACAGAATATAGAATCTAGATCTACAGATGTTAAAATTCAAAGGTTATTGTTTCTAATTGAACAAATGTACGTCGAGGATGTAGATGAAGACAAGGTTCAGAGTGATCTTGTTCTAGGAATGTACAATTACCTAAGACCAATGGCACTTTACCAACCTGATTCTATATTAAAAAAACTCGGCATTAAACCATCTGAGAGAACTTCACTGGGCTTTTCAATTAAATTCAAAAAAGGAAAAATTCTTGTAGATAGTATATTTAAAGGTGGTGGAGCAGAAATTTCTAACGTAAAAAAAAATGACCAAGTCTTAGAAATTGACAACAACAACTTAAGTGATATTTATTACTATTCTGAATTTAATGAAATTTTATGTGGTGACTTAAACTCTAGATGCAGAGTTAAATTAATAAGAGAAAAAGATACTTTAGCACTTGATTTAATAAGAAAAAAAATACCTAATTCAAGTATTATCCCAATTCCTTATTATAAAAATGGTCTCAACAATACTATCAACAACTATTCTCAGGGAATTAAATTTTTCGACTTAATATATCCTGACTCAGTTTCCAACTCTCTAATAACTGAACATGCGATAAGGTATATGCTGGAGCAATTAGACCCCCACTCAACTTATATTTCATTAAAAGATATTCACGACATGAATGCGCCATTGAAAGGTTCATTTACAGGTGTTGGAATTAGATTTCAAATATTTAAAGACACTATTCTAATTGTTCAAGCAATTCCTGGAGGGCCATCTGAAAAAGTAGGTCTAATGGCTGGAGATAAAATCATTAAAATAAAAGATGAATTAGTTGCAGGCAATGGAATAAAGAATAAGGGAGTAAGAGATAGACTTCTTGGTGCGAAAGGAACAAAAGTTAAAATAGGTGTAGTTAGAGGAAATTCCAAAGAAATTCTAGATTTTGAGATAACTAGAGACAAAATTCCAATTTACAGTGTAGATGCTTCTTATATGGTCAACGAAAATACTGGCTACATAAAACTCAATAATTTTTCTTCTACAAGTATAAAAGAAATTAAAACTGCTGTATTTAAATTAAAAAGTAAGGGTATGGAAAATCTTGTTCTAGACTTACAAAATAACGGAGGAGGATATCTAAAGACAGCCGTTGACCTATCAGATGAAATTTTACCAGGATATAGAAAAATTGTTTCTACCAAAGGGAGGAAATTTCCTGAGAAAACCTATTCAGGAAATAAAACAGGATTACTTGAGAAAGGAAAAGTTATTGTCCTTGTCAACGAAAGTAGTGCTAGTGCAAGTGAAATAGTCAGTGGCGCTATACAAGATTGGGATAGAGGACTAATTGTTGGAAGAAGAACATTTGGTAAGGGTCTGGTTCAAAAGCCAATTCAATTGCCTGATGGCACCCAAGTAAGGATAACAACATCTAAGTATTATACACCAAGCGGAAGATGCATTCAAAAGCCTTACAACAAAGGATCTATGGCTTATAGAAAAGAAAAATATAGCAGATATAAATCGGGGGAATCTTTCAATAAAGACAGTATAAAAAACAATAAGAATGAAGAGTTCTCTACTCTTTTAAAAAAAAGAACAGTTTATGGAGGGGGTGGAATTGTTCCAGATTATTTTGTACCTCTTGATACCACAGGAACAAGCGATTATTTTAGCAAACTTATAAGAAAAGGTATTTTCAATCAATTTGCATTGTATTGGGTTAATAAAAACAGATCTTCTTTAGAAACCAGATATCCAAACTTTGATAAGTATAAAAAAAGTTTTAAAAGTGAAGATATTGTTTCAGAATTAATAAATTTTGCTAAAAAAGAGGGGGTAGAATTTAAAAATGATCAGTTTAAAGAATCTAAGAATACTATTGAGATACGGTTAAAAGCAAATATTGCTCAAGATTTATTTGATTACAAAAGATTTTATGAAATAATTAATGAACTGAATGCTCCTTTACAAAAATCTCTTGAAATTTTAAAATATAACAAAGGGTTTTATAATTTAGCAAACTAAATTTTTAATATGAAAGACAAATCTAACATAGCAATAGCAATTTCTTTAGTTGCATTTTTAATCTCTCTTTATAGTCTTACTGCTAAAAGTAATAATGAGGATGTTTTAATTAAATCACCAAATAAAACATATATATCTGCTGATCCAGCAGCTAAAAGTAATCTTGATAAGATTCAAAAAAATATGCTAGAAAACCCATTAACACCTCAAATGGATGTTTCTTCTAAATTACCTAAAACGAATATTAAATTCGCGAATGACCTTCATGAATTTGGGAAAGTAGATGTTAATTCTGAGAATAAATACTCTTTTACATTTACAAATTCAGGAAATGAACCACTTAAGATATCAAATGCAAAAGGCTCTTGTGGGTGTACAGTTCCTAATTGGCCAAAAGAACCAATATTACCTGGGAAAAGTGGTGAGATAGAAGTTGTTTTTAGACCTTCTAAAGGTCAAGCTGGTAGTAAGCAAACCAAGACTGTTACAGTATCTGCAAATACTTCTCCGGAAAATACAATTCTCAAAATAACTGCTTTTGTTAATAAAACAGCTGAATAGTTTATTTAAATTTTTATTTGTTTTATTAGTTTTTGATTTATCAGCACAGTCAGATTGTATGACTAGTGATTTGCCTTTCGTTGCAGGCGAAGAAGTCCTCTATGATATTGAATATTTAATGAGTAAAACATGGGTTTCTGCTGGAAAAGTAAGGTTCAAAGTTGAAGATTCTATATTCAAAAAACACCCATGTCTATATCTTGAAGGAAAAGGAAGAACCTTGAAAAATTATGACTGGTTTTTTAAAGTAAGAGATAAATATGCTTCGTTTATTTCAAAAGAAACTTTACGCCCAATTCACTTTATAAGAAGGGTTAGAGAAGGAGATTTTCAACTTGACTACAAATATGATTTTAATTATAAAAAAAACTTAGCTTACATTTCAGATTACAAGAAAAATGAAACTCTCCACGATACCCTGGAAATTATAAATTGCAGTTTTGATATAATGAGCTCTGTTTATTTCTCTAGAGCAATAAACTTTAATAAATACCAAAAAGACGATACAATCCCGTTAAACATAATTTTAGACAAAAAACTTTATAAAAACATAAATATTATTTACAAAGGCAAGGATAAGGTAACCAATCAGAACCATAAGACTATAAATTGTATTCATTTTCAAATAAGTCTAATTGAAGGTACCATATTCAAAGCCAATGAAACTATGGATGTTTTTGTTAGTGATGATGAAAATAGAATCCCAATATATGTAGAAGCAGAAATTCTTGTAGGTTCTATAAGAGTTTACTCTAAAAGTATAAAAGGAACCAAAGTGCCAATGAATTATTTGGAGTAATTTCTGTTTTCTAGTTCAATTTTAATTAATGAAAGTTCTCTACCAGTTTGCCCAGAAACAGAAGTATTTTCCTCGGCTCTTCTTATAAGATACGGTACAACTTCTTTTACTGGGCCATATGGAACATATTTAGCAACATTGTATCCTTGTTTTGAAAGGTTAAAGCTTATATGGTCGCTCATCCCTAAAAGTTGAGCAAACCAAATTCTAGAATCACTATTTCTTAAAGTGTGTTTTTTCATGATATCCGTTAAGTGTAATACACTTTTTTCATTATGGGTTCCAGCACAAAGGCTAATAGTCTCAATATTTTCTAAACAATACTCCACAGCTTTGGTAAAGTCATAATCAGTTGCTGCTTTGTCTACTTGTATAGGGTCTTCATAGTTCTTTTTAGCTGCAACTTCTCTTTCCTTTTCCATGTAAGCACCACGAACTAATTTTAGACCTAGATGCTTATCATTAGAGTTACATCTTGTGATTAAATCTTTCATGTACTGTAGCCGATCGTGACGGTAAAGCTGAATAGTATTATAAACAATTGGAAATTTATTATTGTATTTTAAAATCATAGTCTCTACAACTTGATCTATATAATTTTGGTACCAACTATCTTCAGCATCTATAAAAACAGAAACTTTCTTTTCACTAGCAACTTTACATATTTCATCCACGCGCTTAGAAACTAAACTTATATCTAAAATCTCAGTATCATTTAAACTGTTAAAATCTCTACTAGCTTTTTCAATTATAGAGGATTTACCTAGTCCAGTAATTTTAAAAACAGTAAATGGAATTTTAGAACTATTTGCTGAAAATAGTATGGTTTGAATTACCTCATCTTTTGTCTTTTCAAAGTCAGACTCATTTTCTTTTCCTTCAACTGAATAATCTAAAATAGTTCCAATACCAAAGTCAGAAAGTTCATTGATTTTCTTAGTACAATCTTGAATATTCTCCCCACCACAAAACTGATTAAAAATGGTTAATTTGATAAGCTTATTAATAGGTAATCTTAAAAAAAATGAAACTCTCAATAATAAACTTCCGATTTTAACCAAAAGAGAATATTTTAAAATTGAAAAAAGGTAATATGATTTTTTAAGCTCCCAATTCGATTTATGAGCAAATACAGAATTAGTATCCTCAAAATTAATCATTAGCGTTTATATTATTTAAATGATTATCTAAAATTATTGAAAGATTTTTAGTTAGATTTTTTCTAGAATATTTTTCAAAATCTGGATTAAAAATTAATTTATTATTAAATAAATCGAGAATTACTTTTTTAAGTTTTTCTTCATTATCGTACCCACAAACAACTCCGCTTTTAGTAGCCATAATAATCTTTGCTAGGTCGCCATCTTCTGGTCCAATAACTAAAATGGGTCTATTGGAAGCCATATATTCAAAAACTTTTCCAGTGATTATCCCTTTTGAGTTTGGTGTATTATTAACCATTAACAATAAAACTTTTGATGATTTTTGGTGAGATATAACTTTATTATGGGCTAAATAACTAAACCTCTTAACATACTTTTGAAGGTTAAAGTCTTGAATTGAATTATCCACTGAATAATCAACTTTTCCAATTAATTTAAGTTGGAGTTTATTTGCGAAATTGTTATTTTCATTTATAATTTCATTTAAAACTTTCCACAAAACTTGATGATTTCTACTAGGAGAAAATGATCCAATATGTGCAATTGTAAACTTAGAATCTAACAAATTTGAGTCATCATTTTTGAAATCTTCAATATCAAATCCATTTTCAATAATTTCTACATTCTTAGCCCCTAGTTCTTTAAGCTCATTTTTTAATTGCTCGCCAATTGTCAATACAATATTAGCACTAGATAAAACATTTTTTTCTAGTTTTTTATGTTTTCTATCTGCCCAATCAGATAATTTTAAATCCTTATAAAAGTCAATATTTGTCCATGGATCTCGAAAGTCTGCAAGCCAAGGAGTTTTATTAAATTTCTGAATGCCTAATGCAATTAAATGTGTAGAATGTGGAGGGCCAGACGAAATTATAAAATCAACAGGATTATTCTTAATGTAATTATGTAAAAATTTAATGGAAGGCTTTATCCAAAACTTTCTAGCATCTGGGATAAATAAGTTACCTCTTATCCAAACACTTATACTTTCTAAAATTTTATTTTGCTTTTTATCATTTAAAAAACTACTATTTATTTTTTCATTTTTTTTCCTTCCTGTAAATTTCTTATATAAGCTATAGGGTTCCCATACTTTTGTTTTTAAAACTTTAATATTTGGTGGTAAATCATTGACTAATGAATCATCAAGGACAGGGTATTCACCATTTTCAACAGTGTAGATTATTGGTTCCCAACCTAGGCTGGGTAAATATTTTACAAATTTCAACCATCTTTGGACTCCTGCTCCCCCACTTGGTGGCCAATAATATGTTATGACCAAAACTTTTTTCATATTTCTGGAAATTGTCTTTCTTTTAATTTAAAAAACAGCATCAAGAGAAATAAAAGTAGAACAATAATGGAACTTGAAAGTGAAATTATGGAAGCATAGTTGAAAATTGGCAAATCATATTTAAATAATATTTTATGGATTCCAGAATCTACTTTAAGCCCCCTTAAAACATAATTAACTCTCACGTGTGGAGTTTCAACTCCATCGACAAATGCTTTCCATCCTTTATTATAAAAAACTTCTGAGAAAACAATTAATTCTTCAGATTGAGCATCTATCTGGTATTCCAGACTATTTGCTCTATAATTTAATAGTTTAACATCTGATTTTCCTGATGTTGAAATATCTCCAATTAAGTCTCTAAATCTTTCGTCTATTATAGCAGTTTTAGATGGATCAAAGGAGGCATCATTTAAAAAATAAATTTCTGCATCTGCATTAGGAACCCATTTTATTTCTTTAACTGTCCAAGCATTTCCTAAAGCATACGGGTTTTTTAAAACCCCAGGTGTTTTATTCCTATTTGGACTAATGAAATCTACAACCGAATTACCATCTAGATTAAAAATATAATATTTCGTATTAAGCATATTAAAAAAATGGTTGGATTTAAGTAAATCAAACTGATTATTTTTTAAGGAATTATTCAGAATATTGTACTCTTTTTGGAAATAGAAGTCAATAAGTTCTTGAACTCTTTTAACTTTAACAGCTGAGTACCCTCCAATAGATTTATGTAGAAAAGATGTTCTTGCAGTATTTAAAGGATTCCCCATTTCTAAAACACGGTAATTGGTATTTAAGTTTAGGGCTTTAAAAGATTGGACATTAGCAATTCTATTTCTATAATCACTGTCCTCAAAATCATTTAAAACCTCTCGCATTGTATTTTGAATTTCTATCCTTAAATCATTGTTTGAAGCAATTTCATAATCTCTAATTGCTAAATCTGCTGGTTTTGGGGAGTGAGGGAAAAACTTAAGCTCATAATCTTGCCAATACTTTAAACCACTTTTTCCAGTATACTGAGTTTCCAGCTCTGAATGATCGTTATTATTCAAATATCTTTTACTAACACCCCACATATCAAATAAAACTGTAATTGCAATGGAAAAAATAAAAATCTGCTTAGATATTTTATTCTTTATAAATAGGTGAATAGTTAGTAAAACAATAGTAACCAAAATCAAAGAACGGAGTGCATCTAGTGAAACAGTTCGCATTCTAAAATCAATTAACTCCCTAACTTGGGGATCCATCACAGATAGTTGATTAATTATTTGTTGTTCGTTTTGAGAAATAAAATTTAAAAATATATCGGGAGCTACTACAAAACTCAAAAAGAAAACAACTACGATTGAGGATAGAATATAAAACAACTTTAGATTTTTGATTTTTATGAATTTTAAATCAACTTCATTGTTCAAAAAATCTTTTTGTTTTTCAATAAACTGGAATAACCATAAAACCCCTATAAGAGGAAGTATTAGTTCCGCAATTACTAAAATCATTGTAACAGATCTAAATTTTGAATATCCCGGAAAAAAATCCGCAAACAATTTTGTGAGAAACATCCAATTGTGTCCCCAAGATAAAAAAAGTGAAATTAAAAGTATAATTAAAAGTGGCCATTTGATTTTATCTTTTAAAAAGAAAAGTCCAAGAAAAAACAAAATAAAAATAGTAGCTCCTATATAAACTGGACCTGAAGTTGAAGGCTGGTTTCCCCAGTAAGTGCTTATATACCATCTTTTCTCTTTAGCATCACTGACAAAATTCTTTAATATTGAACTTTCATTATCATTTTCCATTAAATTTTCATCCAATAAATATGGCCCAGAACCTCCACCTTTGGCATTTGGAATAATTAGATTTACAGATTCTCCGAGACCATAACTCCAATTGGTCATATAATTCATGTCTAATCCCCCAGTTTTATCTTTTTCTTTACCACCTAATGTCTTAGATGTTAATTCAGAAGGGCCTCTTTGAGAGTCTGGCAAATAGTCATAAGTCATAAATAAATTTCCAGAATTACACAATACCGCTAATAAGCCAGCAATAACTAATAACCCAGTAGTTTTAAAAAAAGAAGGTATTCTTTTGGCAAAATAAAATCTAATTAGCTCACTAAATCCCATAGGAATTAAAATCATAAATGTATAATAGGTGATTTGAAGATGGTTAGATTTCAACTCAAGACCTAAAAACAAAGCCATTAGAATAGCACCTACAATAGCTTTTTTCCTGTAGGAATAAATGAATGCTCCAACAATCATTGGCATGAAAGCCATAGCCATTATTTTAGAATTATGACCTACTGAAAGACTAATAAAAAAGAAAGAACTTAAACCAAACATAATTGCTCCAACAATTGACAACCATGGCTTTATGCTCAAGCAAATACAAAGTATGTAAAAGCCTAATAGGTATAAAAATAAAACACTAATTGGATGTGGCAAACCAAGTGACATTACCTTTTGAGCATAACTCAATAAATTTGAATCATGTTTTACAGAAACCTGTGTAGCTGGCATACCTCCAAACATTGAATTGGTCCATAAGGGCTCTTCATTATATTCTTCTCTATGGTCTTTTATTTCTTTAGCTACTCCCTTATGATTATCTATATCATCTTGTTTTAAAGAAAGCCCGTTTAAAACTGGGGATAAATAAGTAATGGATACAATTAGAAAAATTAAAACTGCCACTAAATGAGGATAGTTTTCTTTTAAATTATATTTCATAAATATAGATTTGGATATTCAAATATAACAAGCTTATTTATATAAAAATAACTTATTATTTAATAACGATTTACTTGCTTAGATATAGGTTTCTTTCAGAATATATCTTTCTAAAGAAAGGGTCTTTCAAGTCTTTGATAAATCTTATTGCTTCTCCAGTAGATTTCATTTCTGGACCTAACTCTTTTTTTACGTTAGGGAATTTATCGAAAGAAAAAACAGGTATTTTAATGGCATAACCATTTTTTTCTGGTTTAAAATCAAAGTCTTTGAGTTTCTTCTTACCCAACATTACTTTTGTTGCATAATTTACATAGGGTTCATTAAATGCTTTTGCTATAAATGGAACTGTTCTTGAAGCTCGAGGATTGGCTTCAATTATATAAACAGTATCGTCTTTAATAGCAAACTGAATATTTATAAGTCCTACTGTTTTTAAAGCTTTTGCTATTGTATGGGTATATTCTTCGATTTGTTGAATTATAAAGTCTCCTAAGTTATAAGGAGGTAAAAGAGCATATGAATCCCCAGAGTGAATTCCAGCAGGCTCAATATGTTGCATAATTCCAATAATTTTAACTTCGTCACCATCGCATATAGCATCTGCTTCTGCTTCGATTGCTCCTTCTAAAAAATTATCTAGAAGTATTTGATTATCGGGCATGTCTTTAAGAATGTCTACTACATGGTGTTCTAAATCTTCTTCATTTATAACAATCTTCATTTTCATTCCACCTAAAACATAACTTGGTCTTACAAGTAACGGAAAACCCAAATCTTTTGAAAGCTCTATTGCTTGTTCAGCAGATTCAACAACTCCAAATTTTGGATAAGGAATATTATTATCTTTTAAAAGATTAGAAAAACTACCTCTATCTTCAGCCAAGTCAAGTGCCTCGTAGGAAGTTCCAAGAACCTTAATACCATATCTGTCTAATTTCTCAGCAAGTTTTAAAGCTGTTTGTCCACCAAGCTGAACTATAACTCCTTCTGGTTTTTCGTGCAAAATAATATCGTAAATATGCTCCCAAAAAACAGGTTCAAAATAAAGCTTATCGGCAGTGTCAAAGTCTGTAGATACAGTTTCTGGATTGCAGTTAATCATAATAGTCTCGTAGCCACACTCTTTAGCTGCTAAAACACCATGGACACAACAATAATCAAATTCTATTCCTTGACCAATTCTATTAGGACCTGAACCAAGAACTACTACTTTGGGTTTATTGGAAACAACAGATTCATTCTCTTGTTCAAAAGTTGAATAAAAATAAGGGGTTTCAGCTCTAAATTCAGCTGCACAAGTATCTACTAGTTTATAAACTCTTTTAACACCTAAATCATGTCTCTTATTAAAAACTTCACTTTCTAAACATCCCAATAGGTGACCTAATTGTCTATCTGCATACCCCATTTGTTTAGCTTCAAATAATAATTCCTTAGGCAAATTATTAATCTCAAATGATTCTATTTTATTTTCAATATCTAATAGTTCCTTAATTTGTCTTAAAAACCAATCATCAATTCTTGTCTTTTCTTGAATCTTTTTAAAAGGTATTCCTAGCTTTATTGCATCATAGATATGAAACAATCTATTCCAACTAGGGAATTCTAAGCTTTTTAAAATTTCATCCTGATTTTTAATCTCTTTCCCATCAGCCCCAAGACCATTTCTGTTTATCTCAAGGGATTGACAAGCTTTTTGAAGAGCTTCTTGAAAAGATCTACCAATTCCCATTACTTCCCCAACGGACTTCAT
>CAJIYZ010000041.1 GCA_905181675.1 Bacteroidetes bacterium MED-G20 | reverse complement strand
AACTTTGCCAATTTAAATTATTTAGATAGTGCAAATAAAATGTACTTAACTATTGACCAAAGTGTGCTTTTAGATACTAATAAATTTTATACTTATCTCAATTTTCAAAACAATCTAGACTCTACAGTAAATAACATCATCGACTACCCTGGGATAAGCGATTTAATGAATAGTAGGTTGTATTACTTAAGAAGTTATTCAGGTTATAACCACAATCTTATAATAGACTCAGTGGTAGAATCTACCAACAATATATCTATAGGAGACGATTTATGGATAACTGCCAATGTAGAAGACGCAACTCAAGTGGTCTTATTTTACAGATCTACCAATTATGGTGTTTTTCAAGAAATTAATATGTTAGACGACGGAAATAACAACGACGGATTGTCAGGAGATCTAACCTATGGAGCTAAAATTTCCAATATTGGAAACCAGACTCAATATTATATATATGCAGAAAATGATAGTTCCGGTCTATTCTCACCCAAAAGAGCAGCCTATGAGTTTTATGAACATGTATTACCAATAAATAATGGTGATATAGTAATTAACGAATTAATGGCCATAAATGACAATGTAGTTCAAAGTGAATATGGAGAATTTGCAGATTGGATAGAATTATATAACAACACCAATTCTACAATTACTACCAACGATTTATTTATAAGTGACGATACTAATAACTTACAAAAATGGAATCTACCAAATTCAAGTATTCCACCTGATGGATATCTTATTTTATGGGCAGACGAAAAGAGCGAACAAGGAGGATTACATACTAATTTTAGACTTTCTAATAGTGGAGAAAAGATCGTTCTTTCAAATGCTATAATGCAAATCATTGACTCTATCTCCTTCCCTAGCCAATCTACTAATGTTTCCTATGCAAGAATTCCAAACGGAGTTGGTTCATTTGTTTACAATACTCCTTCTTTTAGTTACAACAACGATTTTGCAAGTATTGGTCAACTAGATAATTTAAAATTTCACTGCTATCCAAATCCTTTTAAAAACCATTTGAATATTTCTTTAAACAATTCTAATCAAACAAGTATCTCTATTTGCGATATTCGAGGTAAAATATTAAAAAAAGTGGAAATTGGTTCTGATAATGATGAAATAACCTTGGATACTTTTTCTTTTAAAAAAGGAATGTATTTTGTTATTTTAGAAAATAATAAAACTATTGCTACTCAAAAAATTATTAAATACTAATATGAAAAACTTAACTATTTTCCTCTGCATATTTTCCTTTTTAAATTCTTTAGGACAAACTTTTACCAATTATACAATAGCCGATGGATTAGTTGACAACAATGTACTTTGTGCAACAACTCAGGGAAATGGAGTTATGTGGTTTGGAACTCAAAATGGAATATCTAAATTTGATGGAGTTAACTGGACCAATATTACTACTGCTACAGATACTGCTTTATTAAGCAACACAATAACTGCCATAAAAATAATGACCAACGGGGACTTATGGGTAGGTACCGATTTTGGAGTTTGTAAATATTCTAACTCTACATGGACTACTTTTACTACAGCAGATGGTCTTGGAGATAACAGAGCAAGGTATATAACTGAGTCCTCAGATGGAAGAATTTGGATAGGAGAATACGATGGATTGTCCATATTTGATGGGGTTAACTTCACAACCTATAATATGTCTGATGGTATTCCATTTGGAGGAATTCAACACATATCATTTGACAATAACCTAGATGCATGGATGGGTTCTGGTTTTGGGGGTTTAATTCAATTTGATGGAACTAGCTTTACTATTTACAACTCCAATGATGGGCTTTTAAATAATATTGTAAACTCAATAGCAATTGACAATCAAAATAAAAAATGGGTTGGAACATCCTCCGGATTATCGGTATTTAACAGCCAAAATATTTTACAAAAAAACTACACTCAAATGTATTTATTGCCACCTCCTGACACATTGAATCCAGTAATGGGGTTGGGATTTGACTCAAGAAACTTGTTATGGGTTGGGATTTATATAGATTATTTACTCGATGGTGGAGTTGCTATGTATAATGGCTACAGTTGGGTTGATTTCAATGCTAGTGATGGATTGATAGGACCTGTTATAACCGATTTAGTAGTAGATCAACAAGACCAAGTATGGGTAACTACAAGTAGTGGGATTTCTAAAATAACAGATGTTCCAGCTTACACAAATAATACAATGAAAGATGATTTAATAGTTTACCCTAACCCTTCCAATGGGACGTTCATGATTAAAAATTCTTCGAAATCTGGATATGACGTATCTATTAAAAATATTGGAGGAGAAATATTATCTAGTTTTAATATTAAAAGTAATACTAGTCAAATTAATTTACCTCAGGCATCTGGAATATACATATTAGAGATTAATGACGGTTCTCAAACTTTTTTCAAAAAAATAGTTAGAAATTAATATCTACAATCTTTAAAAAAATCACCAAACTTTATATTTACAAAAATACTTTAAATTAGTATTTATGTATAAAAACTTATTTTTAATATTAACCCTTTTATTTGTATTTAGTCAAAGTATTATTTGTCAATGGGTAGAGCTAAACACTATCCCAAACCAAACAATAAAGAAGTTTAATTTCATCAATGATAATATAGGATATGCACTTGTACTTGATGTTTCAACTAATAAAGAATTAATATTAAAAACCATAGATGGAGGGAACCATTGGGATTCTATTCCTGGAGTAAATCTTTTTGAATTTATGGATATTTCTTTTATAAAAGATTCTGTTGGGTTTAGTGTCTTCAGAGATTTAAATAATCTAAATTCTCCAATGAAAATATATAAAACTAATGACGACGGAAATAATTGGCTAGATGTATCACCTAACTCTACCAATGCTGGAATGGGTAATTCAGTAGTGCAATTTCTAGATGAAAACGTAGGCTTTTGGGGAGTAGGTTCAGTTTTATATAAAACTACAAACGGCGGCAATACTTGGGACACAACTTTACTAAATGGGACAACTTTACTAAATACTGTTTCAATAATGAGTATGGATTTTATTGATCAAAACAATGGAGTAATTGGAACGTGGGACAATAGTTTTTTTTATTCTGGATCGATGTATAGCACTAATGATGGTGGCAATACTTTTAATATTTTTAATTTAAATTCCTATAATACAATAGTGAATGATGTAGATTACATGAATAACAATACAGTTTATGCCAGTTGCAAAGATGTTTGGGGAAGTGATAGAACCCCTTTTATTTCAAAATCTATTAACGGCGGCTTGTCTTGGGACAGTATATCAATAGATACATTCAACATATATAGAGCAAAGTTGAAAATAGTAGATTTCATAGATGCTTTAAATGGTAAAATTGTATTAAAAACACCGTTCAATGACACTGCTTATGTTTTTAAAACAAATGATGGTGCCCAAAGCTGGGTATTTGAAGACACTGTTTTTTTATACGACGTCAAAGATTTACAAATAACTGCAGGCACGGCTTATTTAGGGGGAGATGTTAATGAAATATATAAATTAAACTCCACTGTAGATGTCTTAAATAGTAATAGATACAAACCTTCAATTTCCCTCTATCCAAATCCAAATAATGGAATATTTAATTTCACATCATCTCTTGAAAAATACCAGCTAAAAATATTTAATATTCAAGGAAAAATAGTATTTATAAAGAAAATAAATATTTCAGGAGAATTGAAAATTGACTTAGGTGAAATTTCAAAAGGAATATATATAGCTAGAGTGGAGAATACGAGTAGTCAATTGGTATCTACCAAAAAGTTAATTGTAGAATAACTGTTATTTATCAAAGAATTAAATTTAATTTAAAACTCAGATTTCCAGAACTCCGCTCGGTTTAAAATCTCTGGTGGCCCAGTCATTAATGGCATCATTCCACCCATTAATTCTTTG
>CAJIYZ010000040.1 GCA_905181675.1 Bacteroidetes bacterium MED-G20 | reverse complement strand
TCCTATAACTTCATACCCCGGCATAGCTTCTCTTAAAATTCTAAGCCCCACAGAATCGAACTGTGTTCTATAAGTCGGGACTAAAACTTTTTTATTTACTATTAAGTTATTGGCATAAGTTCTGTAGGAAGGGCCGCTCCAGCTACCATTAGGATATCCACCAGAAGAAGATGGAACCATAGGAATTCTCACAATTTTAAATGGAGTTCCGTAGATGGAGGTAAAATTGTCTTGTATGTACTGAATGTTCATTTCAAGTTGTGGACCATCAGAAACATTCAAAGGAAATTCTCCTACAAGTAAAGTTTCTTCGTTTAACAACTTCATATGCATGTCAATATGGTGAATGTCATCGTATGGAAGGACAGGCATTTTGATATAGGTGTCAATTCCCATCCAATCATCCATTAATTGGTCTACTTCTGCAGGTGTTTTATTGGTTAAGTTGAAACTTCCAGAACTGCTATTTTCATCATCTACTAGTTCAGAAGAGAATCCAGTTCCAAAACCGTCGGCCATAAAGTTCCCTCCAGTATGCACCAAATCTGTTCCAGATTGAGACATTTCATAGACTGGTATACCTTTTAAATTACCAATTACTGCAGGTGAATTATTGTCAAAAGGCCTACTTCTATTATAAATCCAGTCTACTAAAATTAGAGAATCTACATAGTCTTTATATACAGTGTTTCCACCATAGTCTCTCATCCAAATAGAATTATAATTGGTTACAACAAAATTCACATTTGTAAATGAAACACCAAAATTGGACAATTCATTCTGAGCAGAATTTACGTTATTGCACAATATAATTACTTCACACTCTGACTGAACTTCCTCTACTATTTTAGCTAGAATACTTTTATAGCCTGTCCAGGTAATGCAAATCGCTTGAACTTCTTCCCATTCAGCCATTGTTCTTAAATTTCCGTTAGGCTGTGTGGTGATGACACTAGAGGATTTGGCGCTGTAATTATTTATATAATTAGAAATAGCTTCCTTGCTTAATTCGGCAGGCTTAGATTTATTGGGAAGAATATTTTGTGAGAAATAAAAAGAGGACTGTAATAGGATTATAAATGAAACAAAGTATTTCATAACTTAAATTGGATTTAAAATTCGGAATGAAAATACAATTATTTATAAATGAATATTTTCGTGTCTAGTTATATTTTTTGAGATTAAGAAAAGCTAAATATTCGTATTAATTATCAGAGGCAATTTTTTTATCAAAAACCATTAATAATGAAATTAAAAACAAAAGAAAACCAACCATTTTATATCTAATTAATCCTCCAATCACAGGAATGGTGAGCCCGATAATAAAATACAATATTAGGACAAATAATAAATTAAATAAGAACAGGTTTAAATTTTTGAATCTAATAGATCTTTTAAATAACAGAAATGATATGAAAATTAATAAACCAAAATTTTCTAATGAAGCAAGTCGCAACATCAATGAACCTTTAATAAAAGAAAAAGGTTTTGAAAACACATTATAAGTAGCTTTTAAAATTGACAAGAATAACTCTGGCAACGACTCTTGAATTGCAGGCAGTTTATAGTAGCTACCAGCTTTGTTAAAACTATCTAAAAAAAAATATTTAAACTTAGAATTAGTAAATAGAGTATCATTATCTAGTTCAGAGCTAAATACTTGATATGCAAGACCCTGTTTAGCTTTTATAAAAGTAATATTAGAATTATAATCATTGGTATCAGCAATATTTTCATCCTCTTTTATAATATTTTCAAATCTTACAATTCTATGAGCATTCTCCTTGTCGAACTGAATGTAATAGTTCCCACCTAAAGAAGTTCTAACATGGGTATATTTTTTGATTTTGAGCCTATCCATAATTGAGTTTCTAAAGGTATCTGAGAAATTGAAAATCAATGTGAATCCGAAAATAAATATTGCATATTTCATTAAAATAAGCTTATTTGATTTTAACGGTATTAAATAAAGAGACGTTAAGGGAATTAATATAATAATTAGATAATATTTGGTTACAAAAATTATGAATATTGCCAACAAAAGAGTTAATAGATATTTATAACTATATGAAATATGAAATATTGAATAAATATAAAGACCGAAACCGAATATAATTAACCCATCTTTTAGTATGCCCGAGGACCAAATCAAAATTGATGGAGTCAAAAAAACAATTAATAAATAAAAGATTAGGTTAGACTGGGGAATAAAACAATAGTATGATTTGAAAATCAATAGGCACCCCATTAATGATAAAAAGGCCATAAAAAGAACATGTATATTAATATTTCCAAATGAAAATATTCTAACTAGTGCATTAAATTTAGTTATCGTTCTATGATTTGAAAATGTAACTCCAGAAGTGTGAGTTAAATCTGAAAATTTTGAAGTTTGATATTCCCAGTTTAAAGTACTATCCGTATAAAGGTCTAGTTTAGGATCATCTTCGTTAAAGTCTGTAATTAGTTGTAGAAAATGTATAGGGTTTTCAGATAATGACTTATAAATATATTTGCTGTCATCAAAATATTTATAAATATCTGATATTTTTCTATCTTGATAATACTCTTTATAAACAATATTAAGTGATATTCCAACAAATATTTTTATTATAAAAATTAAATAGAGAAACCTATAGTTTATGAAATTATAGTTGTCTAATTTTATTTTTTTTATAATATATATAAATACAAAAAAGTAAATGAAAAAAAATAACCAGCTCATTTTAATTCACATATTTTAGTGTCATTTTTTATGTTAAAGAGATAAATTCATCATCAACGATACTAAATATACTATATATGTACCTTAAATAAGTCTGTTATAAGAAATTAGATGTAAAATTTAATTTTCAAGCAATTTTATTGTTCAATAAAAACTATACTTTTTTCAATGCGGGAGCCATTGTTATCAACTACAATAATTTTTCTTTTCCCACTATATTCTGGAGATATTTCAATTTTGTGATTCCCAGTTGTTTTTCCTAAGAAAGCATCATCTAAAAACCAATACAAAACAGCAGATTCATTTTTGTGAACTGCATGAAAAATAGCACGCCCTTTTTTTCCTTCTAGATCTTTTGGAATTAAAACAGCGGTATTTCCTTTAGGATATATAAAGTCTATAATATTGGTATTTTCTTCTTCACACCCCGCTAAAAAAGAAGGTAAAACTTTATAGTCGGGATGTCTGCGCTTGTAATACCACTCCTGTAAAGGAGGTAGGGTAAACCAAGATTTTTCAATAGACTTATGTAAAGGATAACAATTGCTATTTATTCGGAATTCTTCAGAACTATCTAATTGAATTACTTTATGAAATTGGCAACTTTTTTGATGAACTCCCATTGCAGGAGCCATTATTGTAACAGTTTCATTACAAGAGCTTGTGGGCAGATATCCGCTTTTTTTACATGTTTTTATTGGAACTAATCCGCTGGGAGTTTTAAACCAACTTGACTCGGGAAGAACCCTAAATATATCAAACATTACAGGTGCAGCTTTTTTTACACCAGTTAAACCAGGTCTTCCTTCCCCATCTGCATTTCCTACCCATACACCAACAACATATTCTGGAGTTGTGCCTATTGCCCAAGCGTCTCTATGGCCATAACTAGTCCCAGTTTTCCAAGCAACTTTTCTGGCGGAGCTAAAAATTTTCCATGCGCCCTGCCCAAGTGGTCTTTTGGTTTCTGTAATCATCTCTGCGGTTATGAAAGCAGATTCTGCAGAAAGAAAAGGATATTTTATAAAATTCATCTCCTTGTTAGCTATTGCTTTTAAAGCTATTATTTCTTCATTATTAGCCTTTTTTGATAATTGGTAATATGCATTGCAAAGCTCCCATAGCGTGCACTCAGCTCCACCTAAAATTAGTGTTAGTCCGTAATGATCAGGCCCCTTATTTATACTATTAAATCCTAAATACTTCAGTCGAGAATGAAACTTTTCCAAACCATAATCTTGCAACAACCTTACAGCTGGAACATTTAAAGACCTGTATAGTGCTGTTCTTGCTGTTACTGCACCATCGTATTTTCTATTAAAATTTTCAGGCTGATATTCTGCAATTTTTGTAGGAACATCCTTAATTAAGGTTGTAGGAAATAATTGCCCTTCTTCAATTGAAAATCCATACAAAAAAGGTTTTAAAGTGCTACCAGAACTTCTTTTAGCCTGAATTAGGTCTACTTTTCCACCACAGTTATTCGATGGACAGTTGCTATTTCCCATATAAGCTAGAACCTCTCCGTTTTTAACATCAAGAACTAAAATTGCAAGATTGTCTATTTGTTCATGAGAATATTGCTTGTAGTACTGCTCTCCAATCTCATTTACCTTTATTTGCAACACTTTTTCAATGGTACTTACAACTTTTTTTCCTTTGTTTCCACGGTTGCTTAAAAACTGTAACAAATGATTGGCATTTTGAGGTAATTTTAATGGTTTTTGAGGTAAAGGTTCGTCTATAGAAAGTTCATATTGAGTTTTATCTATGTATTTTTTAAAGTAAAGTTTCCTAAGTAAAAAGTTTCTCTTTTTAAATAATTTTATTTGGTTTTTTCCAGGATAAATTAAAGACGGCGCATTTGGTAAAACAGCCAGTGTTGCCGCTTCAGCCCAAGATAGTAGGTGGGGAGATCTACCATAATACCTCCAACTAGCGGCCTCTAAACCAACAACGTTCCCGCCAAAAGGAGCATTGGCGGCATATAGACTGAAAATTTCCTTTTTTGAGTACATTAACTCTGTTTTTAAAGCTAGAATTATCTCAATTAGTTTTTGCCAATAGGTTCTTTGCTTTCGTCTAGAAATTCTTATAAGTTGCATTGTAATAGTGCTACCGCCACTTTTTACTTTATTGGACCCCCAATTTTGTTTGAAAGCTCTTAAAAGTGAAAAAGGGTTAAATCCCGGATGCGCGTTGAAGTACTCGTCCTCAAATAACCTAATTGATGTTCTAAATTTAAATGGAATGCTATCAGAAGGAGGGAATCTCCATTGACCATCACTAGCAATAGTAGCAGATAGCAATTCTCCATTTTTATCTTCTACAACAGTGGAGTATGGTTTTATTAAATCATTATTTGGAGATATTAACCAAGATATAAGTCCTAAAAAAACTATAATAAAACCAAGGTATCTAATTTTTTTAGATGAACTTTTTTTTGTGTTTTTATTCTCCAACCGTAGTTAATTCTCCTCCTGATTTGATGACTTTTACTACACCACCAGCTTTTCTAGAAAAATATTCATTGTCATACATTGCCTCGCAGTAGGTGATGGGCAAGAAAAACTCTCCCATATAACTGGCGTTCAATATAATTCTAAAGGTTTTTGTTTGCCCTTTGGATAAGTTGAAATAACTGTAAACCCTGTCATCCCTAAAATCTTGATAATCGGGATGGTCTTTAAGGTGGGCAGATGATACGTTGTCCATTCTAGTATTTCTTATTTCCCATCCAGAAGGAAACATTTGCGACAATGCCAACTGATGAAGATCTAAATACGACGTGTTTTTAATGACAATTTCTGCCATAAAATCTGTTCCTTGTTCTAAGACATAGGGGCTTATTTTTTCCCCTTTCATATTTATATACTTAATATTCATCGAAAGATTATTCTCAGCTTCAGTAATATTTCCTTTTAAAGGGACACCTGTATTTTTTACTTTTATAAAAATAATATTACTACCATTATTGGTGATTTTCAGCTGGTTACTTTCTTTATTAAGAGCTAAATCATCTCTGTGAATGGGCATTTTAGTCAATACTTTTGATTTAGTTCCATTGTTAACTAATTCATAGTTTAAGCCATCTTGAGAAATATTGCCAATAAACTTACTTAGCCCTAGTAGAGAATATGCAGTAGTTTGGGTATTGTACCAACTGTTGGAGCTTAGTTGTTTAGCTATTTCATCAAATATTCTTTTTCCATTTATCATGTCGTTTTGAATGGTTAATATTTCCAGTATCATTCCTTGGTCTCTTAAACTACTACCATAAGAATAGCGCATTTCCTGGTAGGGTTTAATGTCTGTATTAAGTTTTGCTATAATGTCATTAGCAATTTTTTCTTTTCCAACTAGAGCATATGCTCCAGCTAGTCTCCATTGAGCAATATTTGAGACGTTTTCCATTTCTTTCATTCTATTCATTGCCCCTAAAACAGGTTTTTCAGCTAGAGCAAGATTATACAGTCTATACGCTTGAATTAGCTCATCAGATTCTTTTCCATGAGGGTGTTTATAAACGCTTCCGTCTCTTTTCCAATTATTGGCTTGCTTCTTTTGGTATTTTAAAATCCCTTTTATCATTCCCTCTGGTACAGAATAACCTTTTATTTTGGCTTCAATTAAAAAATGCCCTCCATAGTTAGTTCCCCAAGTAGAGGCTGAAGATCCTCCAGGCCAATATGCAAATCCACCATTAGATACTTGAAAAGTTTTTAACCTTTTGATACCCGCTTTAACATTTGCTTCTAATTTGTTTAGTTCTTCTTCATTTAAGTCCATGACTTTAGATAAATACAATTGCGGAAAGACCGAAGAAGTAGTTTGTTCTATACATCCGTGAGGATATCTAATCAAATATTTTAACCTTTTGTCCAGGTCTAAAGGAGGAACAGAAGATACCTCAATAGATCCAGAGTTTGTTCCATATATTCCAATGGGAGAGTAATCCATGTTCCAACTTTTACCACTTTCTAAAGCAGTTAACTGAAACTCGTCAACTTCAGGATTAGGAGTTCTGACAAGTATTTCAATATTATGTTTTGCAGAATGTTTTCCAGAAACAACAGTTACTTCTACTGTCGCCTTCCCAGTTTTTTCAGGCACACTTAATGAGAAGTTTACTACCTGGTCACCAACTTCGTTAAATTCAATAGTTTTTGAACTTTTTCCATTTATATTTAAAAAGTCATTGGTTTTAATACTCACTTTTACATTCTTAATAGTAGGATCCATTGCAAAAACATTGACAGGTAGAGCAACATTTTCTCCTGGGCTAATAACCCTAGGTAAAGTTGCCAAAACCATTAAAGGTTTTCTCACTGGAGTAGTAACTTCAGAAGAACCGTAACTATTGCTTTGTCCAGCTATAACCATTGTTCTAACAGATCCAACATAATTAGGCATATGTATAAGATGTTCATTCTCAGAATTCTCTTCCAAGATAAATGGGCCTAAATACATTACTACTGGCTTGAATCTATTTACTTTAGAGCTTTCTTTTTCCTTTGCTTGTTCATCCCCACCAATGGCCAATAAACCGGCAATTTCACCTTGATTGGCGCTAATTACATATTTATACATGTCCCATGTTTTAACACCCAATGCTTCTTTTGCATAAAAGTAATTCCATGGTTTAGGTGTCTTAAAACCTGTTAAATCCAACAACCCTTCATCAACCACTGCAATTGTATAGGTCATTGATTTGCCCTTAATTTCACTTACATTAACCTTAAAATCAGATTCTGGCTCAATTTCTTTTGGCATTTCAAGAACAGGCTCCAGAATAGTTTCAGGGTTAATAACTTTAATAGATTCAACTCCATACAAGCGCATAGGGAGATCATTTTCTTTGCTGCTGTGTGGCTGAATCATAGCAATATGAACGTAAATGTTTGGACTCATTTCGGGAGTTGCATCAAAACTGATTCCATTTTTTGAATCTTCACTAGTTGCCCAAAAACTATTTACAACTCCAGAAGCTGATTCTATGCTTATTAAAGCTCTCCCGACTTGAAATTCTGGAATTTTCACCTCAACTTTCTCTCCCACTTCATAGGACTTTTTATCTAAAGAGAAAGACAACATTTCTGCTCCCACGCTATTATCGCCACCACCTCTATTCCACCAACCACTATAAGTTAAATAGAATATTTTTCCAGTACTATGTCCAGAAATGGGGTCCGTGATTTTAATTAATTTTCTTCCATAAAGATTTTTATTAAACTCTAATGGGTAATTTGCTTTTCCGTTTTTAGTACTAATTAATCCGCTATGGAGAAGGTTTTGACTTCGGTTAGAAACATAACTTGCAAGATCGTTGTAATTGCTTCTTTCCCACCACCAGCGCCATCTTATATCAAAAACTTCTACTAAAAGATCATTTCTGTCAAGAGGATTCCCTTCTTTATCCACAGTCACAATAGGAATAAGATTTTTTTCATTTGAATAGAGTGCTCCATTCCATCCTTTTCCTTCGGGAACCCTTACCCCTACATAGCTTTCAAAAGGAGAATATTGAATAGAAAAGTTGTCAACACTAAAATCCCCTCCTTCTTCAAATACACGTGTATTAAAATTGGCTTTTAACATTCCCGGAGCATTTGCACTCACATTTATTTTAGGATTAAATAAAACATGTCCTTTATCATTTGTTGAACCATTAAAAACGGTTTCATTGTTGGAGCTAAAGTTCTTTGAAGGATCGTCAAAAAGATATCCAGTAAAGTCTTCAAACGAGGTTCTTCCACTAGAAAGACTCATTTCAACATTTGTTTTTAGATTTTTAGCCGTTGCTCCGTGTAGCCAGTTAACCTGAATAGTTCCTTCTTTTTTATCTTGATAATTAATGACTTTTTTACCTTTAAAATCTACTTTTATTTTAAGTCTATTTGGTTTTACGGTTTCAATTTTAATAATTTGACTAAATACCGATCCTCCTACAGTTACTTGTGCTCTCCAATTACCAGTTTTGTCGCTGCTTTCTGTAACGGTTCTAAAGTCATAAAATCCGTTAATACTATGGGTTCTAACTTTTTTATTTCTAACCTTATTATCAGGGCCAAATAATTCAAAAACTACAGGCTGATCTGATGGAAGCAATTGGTTTTTGTCTTCTAATATAAACGATAGAAAAAGAGAATCTCCCGGTCGCCAGACCCCACGCTCACCATAAATATATCCCTTAACCCCTTTTTTAAGTCGTTGACCGCTAACATTAAACATGCTTAAGGATAGAGAATTCCCATCGTCTAACTTCAAGTAGCCTCTTTCTTCACCATTTTTTGCTACAAGAAGAAATGGTTTTTTGGAAATATCAATTTCTACCATTCCATTATCATCTGTATTTGCAGTGCCAATTAATTGGTTTTGGTAGTCAAATATTTCAACAGAAACACCACTTAAAGGATCTGTGGTTTTTAAATCTGTGATATATGCGTTTAATGAATTCCCTTCCGCATTTTTAGCAATTATTCCCAAGTCAGATGCCAACACATTGGTAGCAATTATTCTATCTCTATTAAGGAAATATGCATTTTTACATGGGTTATCTTTATCTCTCCAGTAATTATAATATCCGCTGTAGACAATATCACTGTAGTACTGTCCAGGCTGGTCAAAAGTTCTTAAATCTTGGTCATTTACAGTGTATTCTACAGTGTTTGCATTTTCATTATTGTCTTTACACTGATACAAAGACTGACCTTGATCAAAACTAATTACTACTCTGTATATGGCTCCTTTTTCAACATCTATCATCGAAGCAAGGTCTAGTGAAAAGGTATTCCATTTGCTGTAATCAATAGGCTCTTTACTAACTAGGTCAATAGACTTCTTAAAAACAATATTTCCTACACGATTAATTTCAGAGTAGCCATTGAAGTGATTTTTTTGGAAAAACTGGGCAACATTTTTTTCAAAAACTCTTATAATTTTTACGTTTACAGCTCTTAAACTAACGGCTTTAAATGGGAAAATCAGACCATCTGTAGAGGGTAAAATAACTCCTTGGCCTAATTGTTGAATACTTGGTTTTATATTTTCAAAAACTACTTTATTGGCAAAAGTTTTTGCTAGAGTTTTCCCTAGTGAATTTTGAATTTGTTTTCCAACAGAAATTAAATTTTCTCCTACAAACCCACTGCTGCCATAAATATG
>CAJIYZ010000039.1 GCA_905181675.1 Bacteroidetes bacterium MED-G20 | reverse complement strand
TAAATCATCCACTATCATTTCTTTAATAATATTAACTTTTAGTCTATTTTCGTGTGCTAATAATGGTGCTAACCAAAAAACCAATAAAATAGTGATAGCTAAACAAATCCCTCTTGAAGATTTTTTCAAAAATCCAGAAAAATCTAGTTATCAAATATCTCCTAACGGAAGCTATTATTCTTACATGGCTCCCTATAAAAACAGAATGAATATTTTCATTCAAAAAATCGGAGATTCTTCGGCAACCCAGTTAACATTTGAAGAAAAAAGAGATATTTCAGGATATTTCTGGCCAAATAATGAACAACTTGTATTTTTAAAAGACGATGCAGGGGATGAAAATTTTCATTTATTTGGTGTAGATATTGATGGTTCCAATCCTATTAGTTTTACCGATTTTGATGGGGTGAGAGCTCAAATTATTGACGATCTTCCAGATCAAAAAGATTTTATAATCATTGGTTTAAATAAGCGAAATAAACAAGTTTTTGACCCCTACAGATTAAATCTGAAATCTGGTAAAATTTCTATTTTGGCTGAAAATCCTGGAAATATTCAAGGCTGGATGTTTGATCATGAGGGGAAATTGAGAATTGCAACAGCAATTGTTGATGGAGTTAACACGAGTTTGCTCTACCGTGATTCGGAACAAGAAGAATTTAAAATTATAGTTACTACCAATTTTAAAGAAGGTTTTAGCCCTCAGTTTTTCACTTTTGATAATATAAATATTATTGGCACCTCCAATTTGGGACGAGACAAGTCTGTTGTTATAGAGCTTGATCCATCTACAGGAAAAGAGGTTAAGGAATTGTACGGGAATGAAGATTACGATGTAGGAGGAGTGGCTTACTCAAGAAAAAGAAAAGTTATAACTGCAGCATATTACAACAGCTGGAAAAGCGAACGACATTTTTTTGACCAGCAATCCAAAGCATTGTTTGAAAAGGTTCAAAACCATTTACCGGGTTATGAGATTTCAGTTTCTGGGATGAGTGATGATGAAAATATATTTATAATTAGAACTTACAGTGATAAATCTTTAGGTGCTTATTTTATTTACAATGCAAAGGAAGATAATCTTGATAAAATTGTTGAAGTAAGCCCATGGATAGATGAAAACGAAATGTCAAACCAATTACCTATTTCTTATAATTCTAGAGACGGGTTAAAAATAAATGGCTATTTAACTCTTCCAAAAGGGTACGATATGGAAAATGCTAAGGGTCTTCCCGTTGTTATTAATCCTCACGGAGGGCCATGGGCTAGAGACGAATGGGGGTTTAATCCAGAAATACAATTTTTAGCCAATAGAGGATACGCTGTTTTACAAATGAATTTTAGGGGTTCAGTCGGATATGGTCGTAAATTTTGGGAGGCTTCATTCAAGAAATGGGGAAGAGAAATGCAAGACGATATTACAGATGGCACACAGTGGTTAATTGACCAAGGAATTGCCGATAAAAAAAGAATTGCCATTTATGGTGGAAGTTATGGAGGCTATGCAACTTTAATGGGGCTGGTAAAAGAACCACAACTTTATGCTGCTGGTGTAGACTATGTTGGTGTTTCAAATATGTTTACTTTCATGAAAACTATTCCTCCTTACTGGGAGCCAATGTTGGAGATGATGTATGAAATGGTTGGGGATGTAGAAAAAGACAGCGCAATGCTAAGAGAAGTTTCTCCAGTTTTTCATGTAGATAAAATTAAAGCCCCACTATTTATTGCCCAAGGAGCCAACGACCCAAGAGTAAATGTGGATGAGTCCGATCAGATGGTGAAAGCTATGAAAGAAAAAGGCATAGAAGTTGAGTATCTAGTAAAAGATAATGAAGGGCACGGCTTTAGAAATGAAGAAAATAAATTTGACTTCTATAGAGCAATGGAGAAATTTCTTAGCACCCAGCTTTCAAAATAGGATACATTTTTATGAAATTGAAATTTTAAAAAGATAATCTCTATTTAGGGAATAACTGAACTACTCCATTTCCTTCAATTTGAGCAAATCCCAAGTATCCTTTATATTTTGCACCTGAACATTTATAAGTAGTAAAGTTTACAGAACCGTTTTTTGAAGATGAGTGTTTCATTATTTTGTTGTACTCACAAGTGCTTTTTATTTCAGAAACAATTTGGTCATAATAACAAGGTTTTCCTTTGGCACGTTTTCTTGCATATTCTAAATTACTTTGTTCAAAGTAGAATTCACCAGTGAGAATAGTATATTCTGCCCAATCTGTAGCTTCTGTCTTATCCTTGGATAATCCCTTTCCGTAATAGAGTTTTTCAGAGTTTGAGTTTCCTTCTGAATACCCTTTTTCAATAACTGTTTTTAAAAATAAGTCTTGGTTTTTAATTTTTATTATATCACTGTAAGTGAGTTTCTCTTGTGCCATTAAAAAGGCAGGCAGTAAAAATAATAGAGCAAATATGTTTTTCATTTTTGGTAATTTTGATAAATCTACAAAAATCCAACAAACAATTATTAAAATTAAATGAAGAAAAATTTCGCAGTGTAAAAGACTATTAATACTAAAAAAAATGGGTAGGCAATAAATAGCCAAATACAATCAATTACTCTAATTTGTTTTGGCCATATTTTTTTTGGAGATTCATTAATAAGTCGTAGCAAGTCATTATGGAAAGAAACTGAATTATTGCATTAACTATAATGGCGAAAAAAAAGAAAAAAACCAGCTATAATAAGGTTGATTACGCTCATTTAGGGCCTGAATACTAAAAGGAAAATACTTACCAGTGCTGCCATTAAAAGCGGAACTATGATTAGCCATGGGACAGTTGCAGAAAATTCCCAGCTATAAGTTGACCATGACAAAGCAATAGTTTCTAAACATGAAGCGAGAAGAACTACGTCATACAACTTTTTCTCTTTAAGAGGGTTTGAAGATGCTAAAAGTGCACCAATCCCATTTACAGAAATAAGTGCAGCTCCTAAATTTCTTAGCCAGGCTATATTCTCAAAATTTGCACCCTCAAGTTCTGCATATAAGTAAGGGTTGATAAAAAAAATGAGCCCCATTAATACACTTGACCATCCACAAATCTTAAGTGCACGAATGGTCCAAATCAATGTTTGATAAAATTTCCGTGGGTGATTTCACTCCCATCATTGTAAAAATGTCTTCCAGAAACAACAAATCCATTTTCCATTATTTGTTCAGACCATTTATGGCCACTTTTATACCATTCTGTCCTTAATCCGTGCATGTCTCCCATTTTATAGTTGACTTCTAATTTAATATTGCCATTGTGGTACCATTCTTTAATAAATCCGTCAAGTTTGTTTTTTTGGTAATGCCCTTGTTTAAGAAGTTGCCCTTTGTCATCCCAATATCTAAACTCTCCATTTTTCAACCCACCACTATAGGATATTTCGTCTTTAATATTGCCATTTCTAAACCATTCTTTGTGGATTCCTTCCCTAAGGCCATTTTTGAAACTACCTATTTCTCCATGTTCATTATAAACAATTCCAGAGACCTTAAGCGTTTCATTTTTTAGAAAAATAGTGTCGTTATCCATGACAACTTCTTTCTCTGCATAGCGACTCTGACCAAAACCGCTAATAGATAAGAAAAAAACAAAAGCTAATAAAAAATTAAACTTATTCATTATACTAAAATAGACTGATTACTCAAATTAACAAATACTATTCCAATATAAATTTGGATTGTAAAATATTAATCAATTATACTTTAGCTATTGTTTGTTAACCATCTTTTGACTGTAAGTATAAATAGATTTATAATAAAAAAACATGGCTATAATAAGTATTAAATGGCCAAAGTCATTTTTATCAAACCATGGGTGGATATTAATTTTAAAGCTAATGAATAACCCAGAAGGAATTAATAATAAAACTCCATAAATCATGAAAATGAAATTCTTATCTATTTCTTTTCTGTACTTATTTCCCAACACAACAAGAGAAAAAACGAAACCAATAGTTGAATTTATAGCAGGCACTCTTAGGCCAATTGAATGGTCTTGAGACATATCTACAAAACAAAAAACTCCAATCTCTAAGATTAGAGCAAGAATTAATTTAAGTAAGCTTAAATTCTCCCAAAGTAACCTAGACTTAGTTTTTAATAAGCTTATCATTGCTTTTTCCACAAAGAAAATACAGATGATTCCTAATATCCAAGGAAAATATTTTCCATAAAACCCCCAATAATTAAACATTAGATGGCCAACTCCGCCAAGGAACATGCCAACTCCAAAGAGCAAATAGAAATATCTCCAATTTTTAAAAAATGGAATAGAATTATTGAACTTTCTTACTTTGAAAGCTAGAAATAAAGCAACTATTAGAATAATACTATCGCCAATAAATGCATTAGGCTCCAATAAGTCAAACCCAAATAACGAAATTTCTATTTTATCAAAATCCTTTCCTATGAGCATTTTTACTTGCTTTTATCTTTGAATTTGTCCAGATTAGCTAGAATTATTTTTTCTACCAACATTGGAAACCTTGCTTGTAAAAACTTATTTAATTTTCCAATTGGAGTTAGGGTGGTTATAAACTTTCTCTTTAGAATATTTCTAATTACTTTTTTTGCTACTCTTTGGGTAGAATCAACTTTTGAAGAATCTCTATTTTTTAAAACTATTTTCGATCCATCAGATGAAATAGTCTCTTTGTTATGCTCTATTTGAGTGATGCCAACTAAAATTAAACCAACATGTATATTGTTTTGCTTTTCTTCAATTCTTATAGATTCAGCAATTGCTCTTAATGCCATTTTAGAAGAGCTGTAAGCAG
>CAJIYZ010000038.1 GCA_905181675.1 Bacteroidetes bacterium MED-G20 | reverse complement strand
TATAATAATGCCACATTTCATCTTGCTTAATTTTATGAAAAGCAGAGAACTGGTTTTTTTCTAATAGAAAATAAATTCCTGTAGAATAATTTCTATTTCCTTTTGCACCCTGCCAAAGATTACTAGCATTAATTAATCCTTCACTTCTATAATTTTCTTTGTAATAACCACCTTCAGGATGTGCAGTTAAATCTAGATTTTTGATGATTTCATTACTGTTCATATTAATTATTCAAATTGATGGTTGAAATATTTGATAGTAATATTTCCTTTAGAGACTTTGTTCATATCTGGAACTTCTTCACTGTAACTTTCTAAGTCTCCAGTAAGTAATGCAGGCATTTTTTGATTTTTAACATCAAAAGTGATTTTTATATCCGAGGGTAAATCAAACTTTTCACCACTGTAGCTAAGTTCAGCAGAATAACTTCCTTTATCTTTTGTAATAAGAATCATTTCACTAATTAGGTTTTTAGAATTGATCCAAAATTGACCAGTTACTATTTGAGAATTAATATCCATAGGAATAACTTTAATAATTTCATTATTATTTTCATATCCTAAGGAAATGGCAATAAATTCAGAATTAAATAAGTCTGTAGTTGTTGCGCCCATTTCATTTTTTGGTAAAAAGGCAAATCCTTTTATTTTGTAGTCAATTTCTTTTGGGTTTTTAAAGACCATTTTTCCCGTTCTTTCTTTAATATTAATAAAACTCACATCAATTTTAACTTTAATATCACAACTGTAAGCAGGAACATTCTCTAATTTTTCCTTGACAAGCATAATTTTACTTTTTGCAGCATCAGATTGGGCGCAAATACTTACAGAAAAAAGAGAAACTAAAATAATTAAATAGATTTTCATGATAAGATATCTTTTTTGTTAAAATTGTACATTCCAATGGCATTAAAAACCAGTATATATCCCATCTGTACTAGGAAAGATAATTTTAGTTTTTCCGTCTCTATTTCGAAATCAAAAAAGTATTGCCACTTTACAAAGTGACTGGTAAATATGTACGGGATAATATCCTTAAAAAGAGGTGCTCCAAGTGTAAATATAATATTCAATCCAATTATGATAGATATTGTTCCAACTATAGGTCCTATGGCATTATTGACAAATGAAGATATCATCATGGAAAGTGAAGCCACTACAATCATAGAAAGAGTTCCAGAACAAAATGCACAAAAGAATCTCCATCCAACATCGTTACTACTTATTACTGTGACTCCACGTCTTAAAACTATTAAGTCTCCTGAACCAAATAAAAAATATCCTAAAACATAGGTCATTAAAGCTAAGAACACAACCAATGATAAAGTGTACAAGTAACCACTTAAGGCTTTAGCTAGATATATTTGGTTTCTAGTATAAGGTCTTTGCAATATTAGTCTTAGAGTTCCTGAACTTGCTTCACCTGCTATGGAATCTCCTGTTACCAAACAAATCAAAATTGGAATATGAATTATTAAACTATTTAATAGTATATAAGTCATTAAATTTGTGTTAATAATTTTTCCTTCCAATCGAAAGTCGTTTTCAAGATTCTGAATAGCGATTGAAATTAACTCTTCTCCTTGATAGAACATAGCCAATTGCATTGCTCCAACAGTTAGAAATATGGCTAAAAAACCAATGTAAGTTCTTGGTCTCTTAACAATTTTGAATAGCTCTATTAACGTAAGTTGTATCATTTTATTAATCCTAAAAAAAGTTCTTCTAGCGTTCTCATTTGTTTCATTTCAGAAATTGAAATATTTTCCTCTACCATTGTTTTTAGAATTAATGGAATATTTTCTTCATTTATATGTGCAACAATATTTTCATTTGTCAATTCGAAATCGATTTTTTGTTTCGTTAAAAATGAACTTATACTTTTTAAGTTATTGGATTTAAAGCTCACTTTCAATAATTCATTTTGCATTAATTCTTGAACATTTCCTTCTACAATTTTTTCGCCTTTGTTTATAACCACCATTCTGTTAGAAATCTTTTCAATTTCGCTTAGAATATGACTAGATATTATTACAGTAATACCCATCTCTTTATTTATTCTTAAAATGAGATTCCTCATATCTGACTGACCCTGAGGGTCTAAACCATTGGAAGGTTCATCTAGAATAATTAATGAAGGTTGGTGCATTAGAGTTTGAGCAATCCCTAGCCTTTGTTTCATTCCTTGAGAAAAACCACCCACTTTTTGATTTTTTTTATCCCAGAGGTCAACTTCTTTTAAAACTTCACTTATTCTGTTGGAATCCTTAAGTCTAGACATCTTAAATAAAATTTTGAGATTGTCATATGCAGAAAGGTTTTTATAAAAATCTGGCTTCTCTATTAATGCGCCAATTGAACCTAAGAAATTTCTATTTTTTCCCGAATTGCTTTCTCCATTAATTAAAATTTCTCCGCTGTTTGGTCTAATTAACCCCAAAACCATTCTTAGAGTAGTACTCTTGCCAGCTCCATTTGGCCCTAAAAACCCATAAATATCACCTTGGTTTACATGAAGACTTATATTATTTACAGCCTTGAAATCTCCAAATGATTTATGTAAATTCTTAACAGATAAAATCTTTTTATTTTCCACTCATCAAATTTATAAAATTGTTTAACTTATTGATTAGATATTTAAACAAAAATTAATTTTTACATTTTTTACTACAGTAGATAACCTCATTCCAATTTCTTTCCCATTTTTTTCTCCATGAAAATGGTCTATTGCATTTTTGACAAATTTTAAATGGTAGTTTTTTTTTCTGGCCCTTCATTAATCGAAGTTTGGAACTTCTTTTCTTCTTGCATATGGATAAGTTTCTATTTTTTGAAGTTTGTAATAACTATTTAACCCACCAATTCCAGTTGTATTCAATTTTTCCAAATCAATATATCCTTCTTCACTTAAGGCACTATCATCTATAAATACATGTTCTACACTTCCAACAATCATTATTGTATTGTTTATTTCAATTGGAATACTTTCTAGGTATTTCAATCCAATTTTAAGTGGACTTTCTTTTACAAATGGTGCTTTAAATTCACCATGGTACAATTCTGTAAACTTACAGTGTTTGAATTCTGATTCATGGTTATCAAATTTAGCAGAAGTATAATGGCCGTTTTCTGTGCTGTTATTTGGTAAGTGATTAATAGTGTAATAACCATTGCTCATTATATTGTTGTAAGTATCTCTTCTTACATTTACTTGAGGTCTTAGAATAAAACCTAGCAATGCTGGATGACTTCCTAAGTGTACCACACTACTGAAAATTGCAAGATTGGTATTTTTATCCTCATCATCAATAGTACCAATTAGATTCCCTGGTTTAATTCCAGTTATACTATTGATAATATTTAACCTTTTAACTTTTTCAAGTTCTAGAATATTTTGCTTGGTAAAATGTTTCATTTTAAGTTTTGATTTTTAATTCCTTTTTTCCAATAATTGAAAAAAGATCCATTGGCATTTAAATCTGGAAAAATCCAATCTCTTTCTTTCTCATTCCCCCTGAAATGATTAGAAAACGGATGCTCTTTGTAATGAATTTCTGAAGGATTTTTAATAAGTTTTTCTAAATCTTCAAACTCCATGACAGTAATTTGCAATCCTTCAATCTCTTTAGAAAGTATAATATAGAAATCTATCACTTTCTTAGAAACTGGATATTTTTTAAAATGCGAGGGCTCCAATAGAAGAATCCTATTTCCTTTTTCATCTTTTTTCCAATTAGGATCTAAATTGTAGGCTGTATATATAAATGTTGGTAATTCATTATCAATTTTTGGAGTTTTTCCTTTTGGAAGTTCCACTTCAAATTTACAATCAATTTCACTTGAAATTTCCAATGGTGTTTTATCAAAAGCTGATAACTCCTGGTAAGACTTATCTAAAAAAGTATTTACATCTTTTGTAAAGCAATACTTATTGATATTTTCTTGATTTGCTATATATTTTTTATGACTGTTGGTCCCAGCAACCCATTGCCAGCTTAATGCATTACTTCCCCAATCTCCATCTAATAGATGGTAATACATCCATTTTGCAGGGTTTAACCAATGAAATTGACCTATGTTACAACAAACTCCTGCAGTGTACATCCTTAAATGGTTGTGCATATAACCAGTTTTATATAGTTCCTTTATTCCATTGTCAATTGCAGTTATAGTTGAACAATGCTCAACAATTGAAAGGGGAGTTTTTTTATTAGAAACAGGGTACTGCTCATTTTTTAAATCAATGTCAATATTGCCTGCTATTTGCCATTTTTTTTGCCAATAATCTCTCCATGCTAATTCTTGTAGAAATTTTTGTATTTGATTGAAATCATATTCAGAATCTAAAAGTGAATTAAATATGGTTTTAGTACTTATTACTCCTCTGGAGATATATGGAGATAATCGACTTACATCGCCATTGATAAAATTCCTATTAGATGCGTATTTAATAGGATCTAAGCCATTTAGCTTTTGAATTAATTTACTGTAGATACCTTTCACAAATCAAATTTAATTTTATGATTCGTTATCTACAGAGTTGTTTAATTAAATAATAAATAAGAATAGTAAATAAATTTAATTCTTAACAATTGTCTCGATTTCACGAACAAATATGTGTTATTTTCGTAAGGGTGTCTAAAACATGAATTATTTTATGAATCTTAACATTTAATGAAAAACTTTTTAAAAAATAAAGTAACAATAGCTTCTATTTTAATAATGGTTATTTCATCCGTATTGTACCACAATAATTCTTTTTACCATTTTTTTTATACTAAGATAAATCCACCAATTTCTGAATTTGTTGGAAAAAACATATTGTATGGTATTAATAGATTGGTCCATAGAGTAGATATTATTGGAAAATCAAAAGAATTTTCAAATCCTTTAAAAGAAAAAGATTTTATTGATTTAAAAATTGATAAGAAAGAAGTTAAATTTCTTAAAAAGTTATTAAATAATCGTCCAGTAAAGAAAAAATGGGTAAATGTTAATTTGGTTATCAATAATATTAAAACTCCAGCAAAGTTGAAATACCATGGCTCTAGTGAAGCGCAATATAACGGAGGGAAATACTCTTACACAATTGAAATAGAAAATGGTCATCAAGACATCTCATTTTTTAAAAGATTTAAACTTATTAAAGGGGAGGAAGCTGATCCAACACTTATTTCTATTAATCAATTAGCTAATTCAATGGGATTGATATCTGCCTATGGGGAAATGAAGATTTTAAGAATTAATGGAGAAGAAGTAGGAGATTATTATTACGTAGAGGATATTAAAAATAATTTTTTAACCCGTGAATTTAATATAGATTATTATTCAATAATTTCTCAAATTTCAGATTGGTCAAGAAAGGAGTTTATAAATGGATATGGACACAACAGTGACCAAGACCTTAAGGTTATTCATATTGAAAATAAGTTAGATACTCTACACCCTTTCGCACTTTACAGATACCAGAAAATGTGTAAATATATTAATGAAAACAATGTTGATTCTCTTAAAGAAATGATAGATATTCAATATATGGCCAAGTATTTAACTGTTGCATGTATATTCAATGATGTTCATTTCATGACTGGGGACAATTTAAAATTCTTATATGATTTTAAAAAAAGTAAGTTTTACCCTATTTTCCGAGCTGAATCTGGTGGTTTACCAATAGACGTAGATTTTTCAGTTAACTATGTCAACTTTGATAAGTTTCTATTTTATTCTAAAGGTGAATCTTATTCTAATTCTCAAACTGCAAAATTTTTCAAAATTTTACTTTCTGATAATGATTTAAGAAATAGGAGAAACAATGAGCTATTTAAGTTTGTGAAATCCAAAGACAGTTTAATAAAAGTAATTAACAATATCTACGATAATAACCATATTGTAATGCTACATTCTGGTAGATCAAGAAGAGCTTTTAATTTTCAAAAAATGCAACAAATTAAAATATTAGAAACAACTTTGGATTTAGCCAATCAATATTTAAACTATTCGCATATATATAGTACTTACGATGTTTTTACAAAAGATTTCGAAATTCTTTCTGATGCATTTAGTTCCATAAAAATTATTAAAAATGACTCTGTCATTGCCAGTCAATTAAATGGAATTAGTCTTAAAAACAACCTTGAATTCAATTACAGTTATAAAAAATTCAAAATCAAAAATTTTTCTGAAGATGATTTTATATTTATTAATAATGTTTCTTCTGACACAATAAAAGACCATATTTTCTTCAACTATATGAATTCTTCTTTTACAATAGATAGTAGTTTATTAAAATAAAGAAAGCATACTTTTAAAGGTGTTGCAATGCGCTTCAACAATATCGTATATTTTCTCAGAGTAGCCTCCTCCCATGACTGTTACAATTGGAGTTTTACTCTTTTTAGAAAATTCAAAAACCATTTCATCTCTTATTTTACAATCTTCTCTCTTTACTGACAACCTTCCAAGCTTATCGGTATCTAAAATATCTACACCAGAAATATAAAATATAATATCTGGAGAAAGTTTATTACTCAAGAAGTCAAGTTTTTCTTTAAGTTTCTTTAAGTATTCTTTTCCAGATATTCCATCTTTTACAGGAACATCTAAGTTGGATGTTTCTTTATGAAATGGATAGTTTTTTTCGCCGTGCATACTGAAAGTGTAAACTTTACCATTGTCTTTTAGAATGGATGCTGTTCCATTACCTTGATGAACGTCTAAATCTATTATCAATATAGATTGCATTTGGTGTTTTTCTAAGGCATAATAAGATCCAATTGCGACATCGTTAAATAAACAAAAACCTTCTCCACGATTTCTAAATGCGTGGTGTGTTCCACCAGCAATATTTGCCGATGCTCCATATTGAATAGCGAAATCGACGCAGTCTAAAGTTCCTTGAGTTATTATATACTCTCTTTTAACTAATTCTTTGGATAAAGGAAAACCAGTTTTTCTAATTTCACTTTTTGAAAGAGACAGCTTGTTTAGTTTGGATATATATTCTTTGTCATGAGCTTTTTCAATCCAAAAGTCATTTGCAGAAATGGGGGAGAAGAAGTTCTCTTTCTCTACTAATCCTTCATGTAAAAGTTGTTGTGGAATAAGCTCGTATTTTATCATTGGAAAACGATGGTTTTCCGGAAGACGAAGCATATAAACTGGAGAAAAAGCTATTTTCAGCAATCTTAACTAAATTTTCAATTTATAAACAAGGGTATTATTTCCTTTTTTCTTCTAGTTCACAGTAAAAATTAATTGCAACGACATCACCTACTGTAGCTACATGATCCATGCCAAAATTAGTTCTGTCAATTTCAAAAGCTCCTTCAAAAATAGCCACTTTTTTATTGTCACTATTATTGGTGATTCCTTTGTGTTCAAAAGTGAAGGATAATTCTTTACTTTCTCCCATCATATTTAGCAACCCTTTGGTGAAATATTTACCTTCAATTTTTTTAATTCCTTTGGAATAAAATTCAATCGCAGGATATTTTTCAGTTTCAAACCATTCATCGCTTTTTAGTTCTTCATCTCGAATGTCGTTATCAGTGTTAATACTATTGGCATTGATAGAAACCTTTAATTTTGCTTCTTCTGGATTGTTATCTGAAACTTTGAAAATCACATCAAAATCTTTAAAAAATCCTTTAGTGTCCTTCAAGCCTTCTATGTCAAAACTTATTTCAGAACTAGTTGCATCAGCTTTGTTGTTTTGCCAAGTTGTACCTAAAATAGAGGCAAAATCTTCAGTTTTTACTTCATCGACATTAGTTTTTTCAAGTCGACTTTTTGGTTCTCCCCAGTTAGAGAAAATTAAAAAACCAATAATTAATAATATCGAACCTGCTACTAAAATTTTTATTTGATTATTCATGGGTGATTTTTTACATAAAATTAAAATATTAATTTAACTATATGTCTTTTACACATCTAAATCCAGTGTGACTCATGCCAGTATCTTTAGAATAAGGCATTCTAGCGGAAACTCTGTAACTTGAACAATAACTGTCATTACACAAGAAAGAACCACCTCTAACCACTTTTTTAGGATCATTGGGTTCTCTAGGGTAGTTCCATGTTTTAGGACCTTTGGGATTTATTGACATTTCATTTTTACTTAATTGTTGGTAATAATTTGCGTCATACCAATCAGAACAAATTTCCCATACATTTCCTGCCATATCATATAAACCATATTTGTTAGGAGGATATTTCATTACAGGTGAAGTAAGAACATATCCATCTTTTTTATTGTTTTCTACTGGGAAGTTACCACTCCAGAAGTTGCATTTTGCTTCTCCATCATTTACATTCTCATTTCCCCAAGGGTAAATACTGTTATTTAATCCTCCTCTTGCTGCCCATTCCCATTCCGCTTCAGTTGGTAATCGCTTTCCACACCATTTAGCATATTGTACTGCGTCTTGGTAAGAAATATGGACTACAGGATGGTTTTCTATTCCAACAATTGAACTATTTGGACCCTTAGGTTGTTTCCAATTTGCACCTTTTGTCCATTTCCACCATTGAGAAAAATCTATTAAACTAGTAACTTCATTTGGCATTGAGAAAACCAATGAACCAGGTTCAAAAACTTCATCGTTAGGCTTTGGTGTATTTTCTGGAAGTTGTTTTTTTAAAATTTCCCATTCAATTCTTTTTTCTGCAGTAGTGACATATCCAGTTTCATCTATAAATTTTTTAAACTGTGAATTAGTTACTTCATGAATATCCATTAAGAAAGAATTAACTTTTACTTTATGTATTGGATATTCTCTGTTTAAAGCTCCGTTTTGATCACTTGCTCCCATGGAGAATATTCCTTGTAGAATAACCACCATTGAATCAAAATCTGAACGGATTATGGTTTCTAAATCTATGGTGTCAGTTAATAACTTCATACTATTTTTAATAAGACTAGTTCTTGTTAAATTTTCACAGCATCTTTTAACTGTATTTTCCTTAGTTTTAACAATCTTTATTTGAGTTTCTTCATTATTTGTGCAAGAAAATATAGTTAGAAAAATCAAAATCGTACATTTTTTAAAAATATTTACCATTTGTTAATTAATTTTTTCATATTTGGTGTTGATTATACACTATGAGACAAATCTATAATATAAAAGTACAATTTGTCTCGCTTCTATTATTATTAGCTTCTTATTCTACTCATTTTTCGCAAAATAGTGAACATTTAAATTCTGTTTTTTCAAGTAATGTAAAAAATATTAAAAGTTCTTCAGTTCCAATTTCCTTTAGTGGGTTTTATCGTTTTTTAGGGTATGCAAAAAATCAAAATGAAACTTTCCCAACTAACAATGGAAAAACATTTGTTCTTTTATCTGGAGATTATTATAGAGTACCAATGTTGTTGTTGAAATTAAAAGGGCTAACTAAAGATAATATTTCTTTTGGTGCAGATTTTATGATTAATAGTTTGTACAAAGGGCCTGCTGAATCAAATTCTAAAATACTAACACTAAATTTAGGTTTGAACCTGAGAACTTCTTTTAAAACAAAAATTGGAAAATTTAAATTGAGTTCTGGTGGTGTAAGCTGGTATAAACAAAGTAGATTGACTGTATGGGGGAATAGAACTTATAATAGAAGAAGTATTTACGATAGAATGCCACAAACTGCTTTAACAAGAACTCCCAATGTTAGGTATGAAAAATATTACAAAAATGGATTGATTGATCAAGGAATTAGATATGGGAGTAGAGCATTTCAAGGTTTGTTTTTTAGCGGTCAAAACTTACCATATAAATTTTCTTTTAAAGGAGTTCTAGGAAAGAGTAATTTTAATAGATCCATTTTTAATAACTCTGATAATTTCATAGGTTGCTTTAGAGTAAATAAAAAATTTAATAACAAGTTCAATATCTCGTATAATTATTTGAATTCCGTTGCTTCACTTGATACTTTAACTGATGATGTAAAAAAGTACAATATTCATACAATAGAACTTACTAAAAAGTGGAAGAAAATAATTTTTAATTTCGAGACAGGAATTGGTAATTATTTGTCTCCTAGTTACGATTTCAAATATGGAGAGGCTTTAATTTTTAATATCAAAACTGTGAAATCTGTTAAAATTCCATTGGATATTCAGTTATATAGAATATCTCCTCAGTTTGTAAATTTAACTGGTAATTTTTTAAACACTACAGTTTTGGAAGTCTTTCCAAATATTTCTGGTGTTGGAACAACTGTTAGAACACCATTTAATAGTCCAATAGTTGGTCTTGGTTCTCATACTAACAATAGACAAGGAATTTCTTTTAATGCAGAACACTCTTTTGGAAACCTTAAAATAAACGGTGGTCTTGGAGTTTTTGCTGAAATTGACACTTCATATGCCTCACTTACTTACAGCTATAATGTCAATGCACAAACCCTTTCAAGATTTAATATATTTAGAAGAAGTTGGGGTCCCTATAATTCCCTAAATTCTATATTTAGAAGAGTTTTCGAAGACGTTTCTATCATAGACGCGAGTTCTACAGAAAAAGCAAGCTTTAAGAAGTTCTTTAATACTTTAGAATTTCAAGCCAAATATAAAAATAAGATAGGTAGCCACAATTTTTACATTTTTTCTTTGTCTAGACTTAACTCTTGCCAAAAAGAAATAAAAGCTTTACCTCAATACAATTTAAATCCAACAACATTGATTAGTCAATTCTCACAAGAATTTGATTTTAGTCTAGAACTTAACCCCAGCACAACTTTCATATTTTCCTACGGAATTGAAAGAATTATAGGAAATAGTCTTACTGGTATTGGTGATCAAGACATTTCACTAGGAGGAAATACAATCAATAATTTACTAGAAAATTTAGGTTTTGATAGGTTTACAGAAAAGAATTTTTCTAAAAACCAGCAAAACAGACTTTTTGGTATTGGCTTAGATTATAAAATAGCTAAAAATGCTATGCTTTTTATAAGACATAATTGGTATAAATACTATGATCCAAACTTCGTTTTGAATAATTTAAGAGGAACCGAAACAATGTTAGAGATTAAAATACTTTTTTAAATATGCATAAAATATATTATATAATATTCACAGTTATTTTGACTAGCTCTCAGTTTACTTCAATAGCTCAGCAGGAAAAAGTTTGGTTTGGTGGATTGGCAAGATCCTACTTTGTAAGAGATGCTAATAGCTTTGAAAATGATTCTACATCTGCTAAAAATTCTTCTTTAGGTTATAATTTAATCGATTTGAATACTCATATCAATCCATTAAAGGATATAGAGATATTTGCTCAATTAAGAATTAGTAATGAATTTGGAAGTTTTTTTGGGAGTGGCACTGATATTGTCGTAAGGCAATTAACTGCGAAAGGTGTTTTAGCCAAAAAAATAAAGTTTAGTGTTGGTGATTTATTTCTTAAGCAAAATAAGTTCACCCTAAATAATAACGATGAAGAATTACCTTTTTTTAATAGTGGATTTTCATCTACTTACAGAGATATTGTTCATTATGAGAATTTTTATTTAGATAACAGGTGGAGACTTCAAGGATTGCAAACAGATTTTTCTTACGAATTTGATCGTTTTATAGAGACTATTGAATTTGATTTTTTTATAACTAGACCAAGAGGTTCGTCTTCAATCGGTAATGGTATTACACAAAGCGATATGCTTATTTCTGGGGGCACCATGACTTCCAAGATATCTAAAAATCTTACTTTTGAATCTAATTATATAAATTTATTTGAAGTTCCATCATCTGGAAATACAGATATTTCTCTTAGAAATCCTGTTTTACAAGGTGGGTTAACTTATCAAAATGAAACATCTAAAGCAATATTCAAACAAAATATTCAATCAGGGTTTTCGAAGAGAGGTTGGTTACAATTCGATTCTCTTACCAACCAATCTATTGGCATGTTTAGTGAGCTAAGTTCCTCTTATTTTAAAATTGATTCTTCATTTAGTTTTTCTATTGGTGGAAGATATGTCGACCCTAATTTTAGAAGTTCTGGATCTCAAACTAGAAGAATAGATATGAGAGAGGATAATTATAATTCTATTTATCCTAATTATTCTAATGAACAAATTTCAAGGCCTATTACTGCTTTTGATATAGTTACCGATGCAACTATTTATAATCAAGATCTTTCTCCAACTTTGATGAGTTTTAATCCTATGTATTCCAATTCCTTACCCTATGGGGATGCTACTCCTAATAGAGTTGGTGTTTTTACAAATATCGATTTTCTTACAGCAAATAATTTTTTAGAATTAAATTTTAATTCTTCCTATTTACAAGAAGTTATTGGACAAGGGACTAAAGAAAAAAGAAACTTTTTATTTCTTTCTGGAAATTCTAAGTTAAACCTTCACGAAGCTCTAAATACAAATAAGAAACTTATTCTTTCTGTTTCTTTTATTAATGAAACAACAAATAGATCGGGGACGACTTCCGAGCAAATAGTTTTAAATTCTAAACATTTAGATTTTTCAACTGAAATAGAAATGTTAGAGAATGTTTTTCTTCAACTTGGTTTAAAAAAGGTTAATTCTGTTGGAAATGAATTTTTAACTGAAAGAATTGAATTTGGTGAAATTTCAACTTTCAATAAAATTAATTATAATCAGATAGACAATCTTTATTCTTTAGGTTTAAAATATAAGTTTAGACCAAATGTTTATATGAACCTACAATACAATTGGTGGGGAACTAATTTTAACGATATAAACGTATCGGATTTTAAATATCAACGATTATTATTTATTTTTTCTGTAAAGTTATGAAGATAAGACAGCAATACATTTTAACAATTTTTTCAATTATTCTATTTTTAGGTTGTACAAAAGACGAAGTAGAAGGCCCTTTAATTAACGACATTTACGGATTCTTTAAAATTACTCAGCCATTAACTATTAGTAATAAAAATCCAGATTTTTCTATTAACGAAGTTGTTAAATTTCAAATGGGATTTAATAAAAATATAGATTGGAAAATTTCAATTACTGGATTAGTTTCTGGAAGTAATAACGTTATTACAGGTTTTTCTAATTCGCTAGATTCAAATGTGAATATTTGGAGTGGTAATACATCTCAATATCCTTTTTTCGAACAAGAAAACTGTTTAGTTGAATTAAGCTTTTTAAATGAATCTGATACAATTAGAGATACAATTGAAATAGCTGGTACTAAATTATACGATGATGGTTTTATGGTTGTTGATTTCGAAAATGGATTTCCGGCAGATGCCTTTAATAAACCACAGGGTGGAAATACACAAGCAACATTTGTTATTGCAGATGATATGCCTTTATTGGGGAATAATTATTTCCAAATGGGAGGAATGATCAATTATGATTGGGCACTTGGAAAAATAGAGTTTAAATTAGATTATTCTGCTAATTCAATTTCTTCCTCTTCTGATGATTTTTATTTAAACCTTGGAATTCTTGCCGATACAACGGAATTGCATACTGGTCAGTTTGTTAATGTTTTAATTTCCGAATCTGATGCACCTTTTGATGCTGACAATAATGGTATTGCTGATATTTTTGATAATAATGAAGAAGTATACAAGCTTAAATTGTATGTAGACTGGGAAGGTTGGAAATTAATTTCTATTCGTTACTCAGACTTTGTAGCTACCAACTCAACCGCTGGTGTTGTTTTTGAAAGAAATCCAAATGATATTAAAGGAATGAGAATTGCTTGTCAGGCTTGTCCATCTGGTGGGGCTAACCCCAGTTGTCCAGAAAATTTAGACAGGTTTGTTAGAACAGATTTAGATCATATTATTTTTACAGAAAATAACCCCTTCTTTGAAATCATTACTAATATTGTTG
>CAJIYZ010000037.1 GCA_905181675.1 Bacteroidetes bacterium MED-G20 | reverse complement strand
CAATTCTAGGAACATTGTAACTATTAGCTAATCTCCAATTTGTTTCAGATTGTGGTTCAACACCATCAACAGCACTAAATAAAAATACCAAACCATCTAGAACTCTTAGTGATCTGTTTACTTCAACTGTGAAATCAACATGTCCAGGTGTGTCTATAATATTTACATGATACTCTTGTTCTCTGTAATTCCAATTTAATGTGGTAGCAGCAGAAGTAATAGTAATACCTCTTTCTTGCTCTTGTTCCATCCAATCCATAGTAGCTGCACCATCATGAACTTCTCCAATTTTATGGCTTACTCCACCATAATATAGAATTCTTTCAGTAGTTGTGGTTTTACCAGCATCAATGTGTGCTGCAATTCCTATGTTTCTTGTATATTTTAAATCTCTTGCCATGTCTATTAAAACCTGAAGTGTGAAAATGCTTTATTGGCTTCTGCCATTCTATGAACGTCTTCTTTTTTCTTAAATGCAGCTCCTTCTTCTTTAGATGCTGCTAAAATTTCTCCTGCTAGCTTCTCACTCATAGTTTTCTCATTTCTTTTCTGAGAAAAACCAATTAGCCATTTGATGGCCAAAGATCTTTTCCTGCTATCTCTTACTGGGGTTGGAATTTGAAATGTTGCTCCTCCCACTCTTCTACTTTTAACCTCAACAGCCGGAGTTATATTAGCTACAGCCTTTTTCCATATCTCTAATCCATCTTCAGAAGTTTTCTCAGAAACTATTTCAATAGAGTCGTAAAAAATATTGAATGCAATATTTTTCTTACCATCTACCATAAGACTATTAACAAATTTAGTAACCTCCGTGTCTTTAAACTTTGGATCTGGTAAAATAATGTGCTTTTTTGCTGTTCTTCTTCTCATCTCAGTAGTTATTTCTTTTTAACTTTTTTTGTACCATACTTGGATCTTCTTTGTGATCTTCCTTCTACACCTGCAGTATCTAACGCTCCTCTTACAATATGATATCTAACACCAGGTAAATCTTTTACTCTACCACCTCTTACTAAAACAATACTGTGTTCTTGTAAGTTATGTCCTTCACCACCAATATAAGCGTTAACTTCTTTTCCATTGGTTAATCTTACTCTAGCAACTTTTCTCATTGCAGAATTAGGCTTTTTCGGTGTTGTAGTATATACTCTAACACATACGCCTCTCCTCTGTGGACAAGAATTTAAGGCAATAGATTTACTTACTTTAATCTTAGTCTGTCTACCCTTTCTTACTAACTGCTGTATCGTTGGCATTTTTATTTTATTTATTGATTTTTCGGCTTGCAAAGGTATGAGAATATCTTAAAAATCCAATATATCATCAATTATTTTTAAAATGTTTATTTACTGAGGTCTATTAAATTTTTATTTAATGCATTGATGTAAGTAAAATTATTGTTGTTTTACAAAATAAATAATTATTAATTTTCCAACTTAAATTGGCACAATAAAATGGACGTACTTCAAGGACTAAATAAATCTCAAACTGAAGCCACTAAAGTAATTAACGGACCTATAATGGTAATTGCTGGAGCAGGATCTGGCAAAACTAAGGTTTTAACACACAGAATTGCATTTTTAATTGAAAATGGAATAAACCCTTTTAATATTCTTTCTCTAACATTCACAAACAAAGCTGCCCAAGAAATGAAAGAGCGAATTTCGACTATGGTAGGAGCCGAAAATTCCCGAAATATTTGGATGGGTACTTTTCATTCTGTATTTGCTAGAATACTAAGAGTGGAACACGAGAAAATAGGATTTCCTTCCAACTTTACAATTTACGACACTCAAGATGCTAAAAGTCTAATTAGAACAATTGTTAAAGAAAAAAATTTAGATGATAAACTTTACAAGCCTGGCATAATTTACAATAGAATATCAGCAGCAAAAAATAGTTTGATTGGCCCAGAAAACTACATGAATGACAGCGATATAAAATCAACTGACAGATCTACTGGAAGACCACAAATTGGTGATATATACATGACTTACAGTCAAAGGTGTTTTAGGGCTTCTGCTATGGATTTCGATGATTTACTATTTAAAACAAATGTTTTATTGAAACAAAACCCTGAAGTACTTTATAAATACCAAGATAAGTTTAAATATATTTTGGTGGATGAATATCAAGACACTAATCATGCACAATATTTAATAATTAAATCTCTAGCTGCACGATTTGAAAATATTTGTGTTGTAGGAGACGACGCTCAATCTATTTATTCATTTAGAGGAGCAAACATTAAAAACATATTAAATTTTAGAAAAGATTATCCAGACTACCAATTATTTAAACTGGAACAGAATTATAGATCTACTAAAAATATTGTTGAAGCTGCCAATAGTATTATAAGAATTAACAAAGACCAAATTAAAAAAAATGTATGGACGGAAAATGATACCGGAAGTAAAATAAAAATAGTAAAAAGCTATTCAGACAATGAAGAAGGAAAAATGGTTGCTAATAGTATTTTTGACGTGTCAGTTTCTAATAGCACATCTTATAAAAATTTTGCTATTCTCTACAGAACCAATGCACAGTCAAGATCATTCGAAGAAGCATTAAGAAAATTAAATATTCCGTACAAAATTTTTGGTGGCTTGTCTTTCTATCAAAGGAAGGAAATTAAAGATTTGCTGGCCTATTATAGGTTGTCAGCTAATTTGAATGACGAGGAATCACTTAAAAGAATCATTAACTATCCTAAAAGAGGAATTGGTGCTACAACTATAAACAAAGCAATAACTTGTGCCAACCAAAGAGATGTTTCACTTTGGGATATTTTAAAAGATCCAGATGAATTTGGATTTGTAGTAAATAGTGGAACTAGAAGCAAACTAGATCAATTCACTTCAATGATTTTAAATTATAACTCAAGATTAAATAAATCTGATGCTTATGAATTGGCTCTAGAAATAGCTAAAGACACAGGGTTAATTAAGGATTTAAGTACGGACAGGACTCCAGAAGGAATTGTGAGATTTGAAAATGTGCAAGAACTATTAAACGGAATTCAAGAATTCTCTAAAAATTCAGAAGATGAAACATTTGTTGCACTTGGAGATTTCCTAATTGATGTTGCATTATTAACAGATGCAGATAAAGGCAAAGAAGATGACAATAATAAAGTTTCTCTAATGACAATTCATGCAGCTAAAGGACTTGAATTTTCAAATATACATGTTGTGGGAATGGAGGAGGATTTATTTCCATCTATGCTAGCAAAAAACTCACAATCTGATTTAGAAGAAGAAAGAAGGTTATTTTATGTGGCTGTTACTCGAGCAAAAGCAAATTTAACTTTGTCTTACGCTGTTAGCAGGTTTAGATGGGGAAATCTAATACAATGCGAGCCAAGTAGGTTTTTAGAAGAACTAGACCCAAAATATATTGAGCATGCATTTTCAAGAAAAAAATCTGCAGAACCCTTCCAAAAGAGTTTTTCAAAATCAACATCAGAGCCTTTAAAAAACAAATTTAGCAAGCCTTTGGCTCATCTAAAAAGAGTAAGCAATACAAATAAAACTCCTGATTATAATAACGAACAAGATATTTTAAAAATAAAAGTTGGAGACCAAGTGGTTCACGAACGATTTGGAAAAGGAAAAGTGGTTGAGTTAAATGGGGAATTCCCCAATACTAAGGCTACGGTTTTTTTTCCAAGTGCAGGACAAAAACAATTGTTATTAAAATTTGCCAAACTTGAATTGATATAAAATTAATTGTATTATTCCTTTAAATTACTACATTTGGGAAGAGAATTTCACACAATTTTATTATGAGGTCAACACTAGAGTTGGGATACAACACAGATATGGAAAAAATAGCAATTCCTGAATATGGAAGGAATATTCATAAAATGGTAGAACATGCCATAAAAATTCAGGACAAAGATGAGAGACAAAAATGTGTAAACGTTATTGTAAAAGTTATGGATTTAATAAATCCAAATACAAAAAGTGCCAGCAACAGTGAGGAGCATGCTCAAAAACTATGGGCCCATCTTCATATTATTGCGGATTTTGAACTAGAGGTAGAGTCTCCCTACAAGAAGCCAGAAAAAGAACTTTACCAGTCAAGACCTGAAGAAGTTCCTTATCCAAGTAATGCCATAAAATTCAAACATTATGGTAAAATAATGGAAGACATGGTGAAAGCAGCTACTGAACTTAAAGAAGGAGATGACAAAGAAAAATTGGTAAAACACATTGCGAATCTTTTAAAGACATCCTATCTTCAATGGAACAGAGACTCCGTAAGCGATGGTTTGATCATTAAACAATTAGAAGATCTTTCGGGTGGGAAATTAACTATCACGGCCGATAAACTCAGAGACACTAATGATATTGTAAAGACATTCAACAAGAAGAAGAAAACTAACAACAGTAAAAACTATCCAAAAAATAAAAATAGAAGAAAGTACAATGGGAGCTTTTGAAATAATTGGCGGTAAAAAACTTAAAGGAGAGATAACTCCACAGGGAGCTAAGAATGAAGCTCTTCAAGTTATTAACGCGGTTTTACTTACCGAAAAAGAAGTAATTATTAACAATATTCCTGATATAATTGATGTTAATAAGCTTATAGATCTACTTGCTACTCTAGGTGTTAAAATAAAAAAACTTGGAAAAGGTTCCTATAGTTTCATTGCAGATGAAGTGGATGTAGATATAATGACTTCAGATGAATTCAAAAAGAAAGGAGCAAGTCTTAGAGGTTCTATTATGGTTGTTGGACCACTTTTGGCTAGATTCGGAAAAGGATATATTCCCAAACCTGGTGGGGATAAAATTGGCAGAAGAAGATTAGATACACATTTTTTGGGTTTTCAAAACCTTGGTGCAGAGTTTGACTATAATAAAGACACAAATTTTTACAAAGCACACTCCCCAAATGGCCTTAAAGGAACATACATGTTGCTTGACGAAGCTTCTGTAACTGGAACAGCAAATATTATTATGGCAGCTGTTCTAGCAAAAGGAGAAACTACTATATACAATGCAGCTTGCGAACCATATATTCAACAACTTTGTGAAATGCTAAATAGTATGGGGGCTAATATAAGTGGTCTTGGTTCTAATAAAATTAGAATTAATGGTGTTGAAAAACTAAATGGATGTTCTCACACGATTCTTCCAGACATGATTGAAATTGGGAGTTTTATTGGATTGGCAGCCATGACACAATCTGAGATTTTGATTAAAAACGTTGCTTATGAAAAATTAGGAATGATTCCCAATGTTTTTAGAAAATTAGGTATTAAATTGGAAAGAATTGGAGATGATATATTTATCCCATCTCAAGAGAATTACGAAATAGAATCTTTTATAGATGGATCTATTATGACAATATCAGATGCTCCATGGCCTGGATTTACTCCAGACTTATTAAGTATAATATTGGTAACTGCAACTCAAGCCAAAGGAAGTGTTTTAATTCACCAAAAAATGTTTGAAAGCAGATTGTTCTTTGTAGATAAATTAATTGATATGGGAGCACAAATTATATTGTGTGATCCACATAGAGCTACAGTAATTGGACTCAATAGAAATACTCCACTTAAAGGAATAAAAATGACTTCTCCAGATATTAGAGCTGGTGTTTCACTACTTATAGCTGCATTATCTGCAGAAGGGAAAAGCACAGTTCTCAATATTGAACAAATTGACAGGGGATATGAAAATATTGAAGAAAGGTTGCTTAATCTTGGAGCTCAAATAAAGAGAATTGATTAATTTGGAATAATATTTGATAATAAATTAATTATGAAAACATTAAATTTTATTTTACTAAGCTTAATCCTTTGCAGCGGAAACTTTCAAGCTCAAATTCCATCAACAAATTCAGATCAAGAAAAAATTGGTATAAATATTGGAAATATTGCTCCAGATTTAGATTTCAAAGATCCTAATGGAAAGAATATTAAATTATCTTCTTTGAAAGGAAATATTGTTTTAATTGACTTTTGGGCTTCATGGTGCGGGCCATGTAGAAGAGAAAACCCTAATGTTGTTACAGCCTATAACAAATATTCAAAAAGCAAATTTAAGAATGCTAAAGGCTTTAAAATTTACAGTGTTTCACTGGATAAAAACAAGTCTGCATGGGAAAATGCAATAATAAAAGATAATTTAATTTGGGAGGAACACGTAAGCGACCTTAAAGGTTGGGCAAGTCAAGGTGCCACAACTTATGGAGTTAGAGGAATTCCCTATAATTTTCTTATCGATGCAGATGGGAAAATAATCTCTAAAAACCTAAGAGGAATTGCACTACACCAGCAACTAGATAAGTTGGTAAAATCACTTTAAAAAAAATCGTATAATCTTAACTAATATTAAAATATGACACTTTGTCGTATTTTGAATTTGGTTCGTAATTTGCATAACAAGTAAATAAATATATTTATCCAAATATGATGTCAAAAAAAAAGAATAAGGCAAAAGAAGAATCAGAAAAAGAAATTAATGTAGACACATCTAAAGAGACGTCTAATGAAACTACTATAAAAGAAATAAATTTAGATTTCAAGGACAAATACATAAGACTGTATTCAGAATTTGAGAACTACAGAAAAAGAACTGCGAGGGAGAAAATAGATATTATCACCAATGCTAGTGAAAATGTTTTAAAAGAAATTATTCCAGTACTAGACGATTTTGAAAGAGCAATAACTAATAATGAAAAGGTAGAGGACTTATCTATCATAAAAGAAGGTTTTGAACTAATTCACAACAAAATGTATAAAACCTTGACAAATCAGGGTTTAAAACCAATGGATTCAATTGGGAAAAGCTTTGACCCAGATATACATGAAGCTATCACTAAAATACCTGCACCCAAAAATAAGATGAAAGGAAAAGTTATAGACGTGATTGAAAAAGGATACACCTTAAATGAAAAGGTAATAAGATTTGCCAAAGTAGTTATAGGAGAATAAATAGCTTTAAAAATGAGTAAAAAAGATTATTACGAAACACTTAACCTTTCTAAAAATGCTTCTGAAAGTGAAATAAAAAAAGCATACAGGAAATTAGCTATAAAGTACCATCCTGATAAAAACCCTGGAAATAGTGCTGCTGAACAAAGCTTTAAAGAAGCAGCTGAAGCTTATGAAGTTTTAAGCAATCAACAAAAAAGACAGCAATATGACCAATTTGGCCATGCTGCATTTGAAGGTGGTCAAGGATTTGGCGGCGGAGGCGGCGGAATGTCTATGGACGATATATTTGATCATTTTGGAGATATTTTTGGATCTTCTTTTGGAGGCGGTGGTGGATTTGGTCGAGGTGGTGGCAGAAGAGTTAGAAAAGGATCTAATCTTAGAGTTAAATTAAGACTCTCTCTAGAAGATATTGTAAATGGTGTTCAAAAGAAAATAAAAGTTCAAAAACTAGTTGCTGCAAATGGAGTTGAGTTTACTAATTGCTCTAGCTGTAGAGGAACTGGCCAAGTTACTAGAGTTACAAATACCATTCTTGGAGCTATGCAAACTGCATCCACATGCCCAAATTGTAAAGGCTCTGGACAAATGATTTCTAAAAGGCCTGCTGGAGTAGACGCTACTGGGTTAGAAAAAAAAGAAACTATAATTGAAATAGAAATACCAGCCGGCGTTGAAGAGGGAATGCAGTTAAGTATGCAAGGAAAAGGAAATGAAGCTCCGGGAGGAGGAGTCACAGGTGACTTAATTATTGCTATTGAAGAAATAGAACATGAGCACTTAGTAAGAAACGGAAGTGACTTACTTTATCAACTAGGAATTACTTTTTCAGATGCGGTAATTGGAAAAACTGTAGAAATACCTATGGTTAGTGGAAAAGCTAAAATTAAAATTCCATCTGGGACGCAAAGTGGAAAAAATTTGAGGTTAAGATCTAAAGGAATTCCTGATGTAAACGGCTATGGTAGAGGCGACATGATAGTGAATATTCAAATATTCACACCACAAAAAATCTCTAAAGAAGAAAAAGAATTATTGCTAAAATTAAATGAAAGTGATAACTTCAAGCCTAAACTAAATCAGACCAAAAACTTTTTTGACCGAATGAAAAATCGTTTTGCTTGATTTTAAAAATAAATGTCTTCAAAAAATATAATTGAAATTGAGGGACTTCACAAATCCTATTCTGATCACAAAGCATTAGACAATATTAATCTTTCAATTGGTGAGTCCAAAATATTTGGGCTATTAGGACCTAACGGTGCTGGAAAAACTACTTTAATTAGAATCATCAACCAAATACTTCAACCAGACCAGGGTGTTGTAAGGTTTGCTGGTGAACTTTTATCAAGAAAGCATATTCATTCAATTGGCTATCTTCCAGAAGAAAGAGGACTATATAAAAAGATGAAAGTTGGGGAACAAGCACTATATCTTGCTCAACTAAAAGGACTTTCAAAAAAAGATGCAAAACAAAAGTTAAATTATTGGTTTGAGAAGCTTGGTGCAGATAATTGGTGGAACAAAAAGGTCGAAGATCTTTCGAAAGGAATGGCTCAAAAGATTCAATTTATCACCACAGTCTTGCACGAGCCAAAAGTTTTGATTTTAGATGAGCCATTGAGTGGGTTGGACCCAGTTAACAGCCTTTTAATAAAAAATGAAATATTAGAACTTAAAAAAAACAATACAAGTATTATTTTGTCAACTCATGATATGAACTCTGTAGAAGAAATTTGTGACGAGGTTGCAATTATTAATAATTCTAAAAAAATATTGCAAGGAAGTATTACTGAAATAAAAAAAAATTACGAAGAAAATTTATGGACTATATTATATCGTGGAAATCAAATGAACTTTACCAATGCAGTATGGGGAGGATGGGAACTAATAAATCATAAAACCATAAATGACAGCATTAATAAAGCTGAAATAAAATTACTAAATGATTTTACTATCAATAAATTTATAAAAGGAATAGTTGACCATGTTGAAATTTTAGAAATCAATAAAAAAACTCCAAGCATCAGTGATGTTTTTATAAAAGCAACTACAGATGAATAAAATTGGATTAATAATTTCTAGAGAATATCTAACTAGAGTAAAAAAGAAATCATTCATATTGATGAGTTTTTTAGGGCCCTTACTCATTTTTGGATTTGTTTTATTGACCGCCTACTTATCTAAGGGGAATAAAGAGAAATATGAGATTTTAGTAGTAGATGAGTCTCATTTATTTGACAGTATTCTAAGAAATTCTGATAAATACCACCTTCAATGGGCTCCAAAAAACAAAGATTACAAAGAAGTTCAGGACATTTTTAAAAAAGATGATCAACTAGATTTATTGGTTTATTTGCCTATTAATCTAATTAAGACAAACTCGATGACTGCCAAGTGTTTGTACAAAGAAATTCCATCTACCGGAGTCCAAAAACATTTATCAAGTATTATAAATGAAGCAATAGAACTCTACCGTGTAAGTTTTAATAAAATAGATATTTCTACCTATAAATCTATTAAAACAAAAATTAATCTCGATGTAGTTGACATCGAAAATAAAGCGAATAGAAATATTCAAAGAAAAGCTTTTGTAGGAATCGCCTTTGCAATGTTTATATATGCATTTATATTTCTTTATTCTGTTCAAGTAATGAGAGGAGTAATTGAAGAAAAATCAAATAGAATAGTAGAAATAATAATATCCTCAGTTTCCACATTTGAATTAATGATGGCTAAAATTATTGGAGTTGGTCTAGTAGGGATTACTCAATTTATTATTTGGACGATCGTTACAATGATAATGTCTGTAACAATTTTACCTTTTTTAATTCAAGACAGCTACAACCCGTCACTACAGATGAATTCAAATAAACTACTAGAAAATAATTTTAAAATTGACCCAAATAATGAAGCAATTCAGTTTATAATTAACGATATTCAGTGGTCCTACTTAATTCTATTTTTCATATTATTCTTTTTAGGTGGGTATTTTTTATACAGTGGATTAATGGCCGCTATTGGTGCAGCAGTAGATGAAGAAGCAGATACACAACAATTTCTTTTACCACTGACCATTCCTATGGTATTTGCAATATTAATGTCTAGTAAAGTCATTGATGAACCATCTTCATCTTTGGCATTTTGGCTAAGTGAAATACCTTTTACATCTCCAATTATAATGATAGTAAGAATTGCTATGGGGATTGGGGATAGTAGTGTTGAAATATGGGAAATTGTTCTTAGTTTATTTTTATTAGTTATAACATTTGTAGGTACCACCTGGTTGTCTGGAAAAATCTACAGAAAAGGAATTTTATCCTACGGTAAAAAAGCAAGTTATTCCGATCTTTTTAAATGGTTGAAAAATTGAAGAAAATCCTAATAATAGATGATGAACGTTCAATTAGAGCAACTTTAAAAGAAATTTTAGAGTTTGAAAAGTACTTTGTAGAAACTGCGCAAGATGGTGTTGAAGGATATAAAATGGCCGAGAAAAAAAACTTTGATCTAATATTTTGCGATATTAAAATGCCCAAGATTGACGGAATTGAGACACTTAAAAAAATAGTAGAAAATAATATTTCATCACCTGTTGTTATGATTAGTGGACATGGGGATATTGAAACTGCTGTACAAACTTTGAAAATTGGAGCATTTGATTACATTGAAAAACCGTTGGATTTAAATAGGGTTCTTACATGTGTTAGAAATTCCCTAGAAAATAACCAACTAAAAAAAGAAAATACTTTTTTAAAAAAGAAAATAAAATCTAAATCGGCAATAATTGGTCAAAGTCCTGAAATAAAATCTATTCTAGAGTTAATAATTAAAGTTGCCAATTCAAACGCTAGAGTCTTAATCACTGGAGATAATGGTACTGGTAAAGAATTAGTTGCAAACCAAATTCACGAGAAAAGCAGTAGAAATAAAAATTTGTTTGTGGAAATAAATTGTGCTGCAATTCCATCCGAATTAATAGAAAGTGAATTATTTGGTCATGAAAAGGGTTCTTTTACGTCTGCCCACAAACAAAAAATAGGAAAATTTGAGCAGGCAAGTAATGGAACTTTGTTTCTGGATGAAATTGGAGATATGAGTCTATCAGCTCAATCAAAAGTTCTAAGAGCTCTTCAAGAAAATAAAATAACTAGAGTGGGTGGAAATAAATCAATATCTGTAAATCCTAGGATAATAGCTGCTACCAACAAAAACCTTAAAAAGGAAATAGAAACCGGAAATTTTAGGGAAGACTTATTTCATAGACTAAATGTTATTCCGATTAAAGTGCCATCACTTAAAGATAGAAAAGAAGATATTCCTCTTTTATGTAGCTATTTCATGGAAAAAATTTGTAAAGAACATGGTGTTAAGCAAAAAGAAATTTCTGACAAAGCCATCAACGAGCTAAAGAAAATGAAATGGACAGGAAATATTAGAGAGCTAAGAAATGTTTTAGAAAGATTGATAATTCTTTCTGAAAAAACAATTGAGTTGGAAGACATTAAAAAATATGTATCTATTATTTAAATATTTTCCTTGCTTTTGCACTTACATTCTTAAGACCGCTTACGTCTGAGCCTCCCGCAGTTGCAAAGAATGGTTGTCCACCTCCTCCACCTTTAATTTCTTTTGCTAAGTCTCTTATAATTAAGCCAGCGTTCCAACTTTTAGTCTTAACTAAGTCTTCAGAAATCATTAATGAAATAAATGGCTTGTTATTTTGTTCACTAAATAAAAGAATTACTAAATTTTTCATTTCTGCTTTAATTTCAAAAATGATCTGTTTCATTTCATCAGCAGATAAATCTAACAGCTCTTCAATAATAGAAAATGAATCTAATTTTTTTACCCCTTTTAATAATTGTTTTTTAATTTCTTTTAATCTTATTAGATTATATGAATCTATTTTTTTTTGTAATGATTGGTTTCTAGATTGTAATAGTTCAACAGCAGAAAATAAATCTTGCGGATGTTTTAACAATTCTGAAATTGACTGGTAAGCAATTAATTTGTTGTTAATTATTTCATCTGCTTTATCGTCTGAAAGAGCTTCAATTCTTCTAATTCCAGATGAGATAGAACTTTCTGAAGAGATTTTAAAATTTCCAATATTTGCACTATTGGAAACATGTATACCTCCACATAACTCAATAGAATTTCCAAACTGAATAACTCTTACCGAGTCCCCATATTTTTCACCAAATAACATAATTGCTCCCTTTTTCTTTGCAAGATCCATAGGGATGTTTCGTTCTTCAATTAGTGAATTAGCTTCTCGAATTTGAATATTAACTTTTTGCTCAATCAAAGTCAACTCCTTGTTAGTCAACTTCGAAAAATGAGAAAAATCAAATCTTAAATAATTTTCGTTAACAAGCGAACCCTTTTGCTCTACATGAGTTCCTAAAACATCTCTTAGAGCATGGTGTAATAAATGGGTTGCTGAATGATTTTTAGAAATTTTTGTTCTTCTTCCCAAATCTACTTGCGCCTGAAAAGATGACTTTAAATTCTTTGGCAACTCTTCTACATAATGAACTATAACTCCGTTTTCTTTTCGAGTATCCATGATAGTTATCTTGCCTTGATTATCCTCAATAAAACCAGTATCTCCAACCTGGCCTCCTCCTTCTGGATAAAAGGGAGTTAAATTAAATATTAATTGAAATTTTGTTTTTCCTTTAACTACTAAGGAACGGTATTTAGAAATAATAATTTTTGCACTTGAATGATCATATCCTACAAACTCTTGAACATCGTCCTGTTTCAAAACTATCCAGTCTCCATAATCCTTAACTGCATCAATTTTAGATCTGTTTTTTTGTTCATTAAGACATTTATCAAATTCTATTATATCTATTTTAAGTCTATTTTCCGAAGCAATGAGCTGAGTTAGATCTAAAGGAAACCCATATCTGTCATATAATTCAAAAGCCAAACGTCCGCTCACCGTATCATTTTTTTGCTTTTTTTGGCTCTTTACAATATCATCCATTCTTTTAATACCAGAACTTAATGTTCTGAAAAAAGAAATTTCTTCTTCATGGATTATTTTTTTGATAAATTCTTCTTGTAGAGTAAGATCCTGAAAAACACCTTTAAAATTATTCACTAATGAAGGGACTAATTCAAAAACAAAAGGCTCCTTTAAATCCAAAAATTGATAACCATACCTAATTGCTCTTCTTAAAATTCTTCTTATTACATAACCTGCGCCGGTATTAGACGGTAACTGACCGTCTGTAATTGAGAAAGAAACTGCTCTTAAGTGATCTACAATTACCCTAAATGCAATATCTACTTTATTATTTATTAGATCTGTTTTTTTGATTTGGTATTTCTTATTAGATATGGACTCTAAAGATGCTATTATTGGTTTAAAAACATCCGTATCATAGTTGCTATTTTTGTTTTGAAGAACCATGGCCAAACGTTCTAATCCCATACCGGTATCTACGTGCTTTTTTTTCAAAGGCAACAGTGAGCCATCTGAACTTCTATTAAATTCCATAAAAACTAGATTCCATAGCTCAACCACTTGAGGATGGTCTTTATTTACCAAATCTTTTCCTGGTGTTTTAAGAATTTCATTTTCATTTCTTAAATCAATATGAATTTCAGAACTTGGACCACATGGACCTTGAGTCCCCATTTCCCAAAAATTATCTTTTTTACCAAATTTTAAAATTCTATCGCTAGGCATTAATTTTTCCCAAAACTTATAAGACTCATTGTCAAAGCTTGTTCCATCAATTTCATCCCCTTGAAAAACAGTTACATATAGTTTGCTTTTGTCTATTTTGTAGACTTCTATAAAAAGTTCCCAAGACCACTGTATTGCTTCTTTTTTAAAATAATCTCCAAAAGACCAATTCCCTAACATTTCAAACATTGTGTGATGGTAAGTGTCCACACCAACCTCCTCCAAATCATTGTGTTTTCCTGAAACTCTTAAACATTTTTGGGTATTGGCAACTCGTTTATTTTCAGGTGTTTCGAATTCTAAAAAAACATCTTTGAACTGATTCATACCTGCATTGGTAAACATAAGAGTAGGATCGTCTTTTAAGACCATAGGCGCAGAATTCTCTATGGTATGACTTTTCGATTTGAAAAAAGTAAAAAAAGCAGCTCTTATATCTTTTGAATTCATAAATTATTGTGTAGTGTTGATTAAGAGTAAAGTTATTTGTTTTAAATATACTATTTTAATGATTATAGACT
>CAJIYZ010000036.1 GCA_905181675.1 Bacteroidetes bacterium MED-G20 | reverse complement strand
CATGAACCTTGGTGGTTGGATGCTTATAGAGCCTTACCAAATTCAAGCCGCTGGAGTAGCCTCTGCGCAATGGGAACTAGAAGATAAAATTGAACAACTAATTGGTAGTGCAGAAAAAGATATTTTTTTAGAAAATTGGTATGCCAATCACGCAAGAAAAATCGACATTGATTCTCTAGCAGCTTGGGGGTTTAATGCGATTAGACTTCCCATGCATTATAATCTTTTTACTTTATCAATTCAAGAAGAGCCTGTTCTTGGTCAAAATACATGGTTAACCAAAGGTTTTGAAATGACTGATAGCTTAGTATCTTGGTGCAAGCAAAATAACATGTATGTTATTTTAGACTTACATGCAGCACCTGGTGGACAAGGTGGTAATTCAGGAATAAGTGATTACAATCCAGCTTATCCATCACTTTGGGAAGACGTTAATAATCAACATAAAACCATGTCACTTTGGAAGAAAATAGCAGAACATTATGTGAACGAACCTGCTATTGCAGGCTATGACTTTTTAAACGAGACCAATTGGAATCTAGGGTCAAACGAGCTAAGGAATTTTTATACACAATTAACAGATAGTGTCAGAGCGGTAGATACTACCCATATTATTTTTATTGAAGGAAATTGGTATGCCAACGATTTTAGCGGTCTTACTCCTCCATGGGACAATAATTTGGTTTACAGTCCTCATAAGTATTGGTCCAAAAATTTTCAGGCAGATATTCAATGGGCCTTGGATATTAGAAATAGTTGGAATGTTCCTGTTTGGTTTGGTGAGTCTGGAGAGAATTCTAATACTTGGTTTAGAAATGCCATTAGGCTTTTTGAAGATTATGACCTTGGTTGGGCATGGTGGCCGATGAAAAAGTTAGAATCTATTTCTTGTCCTATGTCAATTACAAAAACAATAGACTACGAAAACTTATTAAATTATTGGGACTCGGGAAATAATCCTCCATCTTCAGCTACAACAATTAATACCCTTTATCAATTAACCGAAGATATAAAACTAGAAAATTGTACTTACCAAGACGATGTTATTGATGCTATGTTTAGACAAGTCTATTCAAACGAAACAAAACCTTTTGATAGTGTGCCTTCAATTCCTGGAAGAATTTTTGCTCCTGATTTTGACATGGGTGTAGTTGGGGAAGCATATCATGACAATATAGTTTCTGATTTTCATGTAACTACTGGTGTTTACACTGCTTGGAACGAAGGTTGGTCTTACAGAAACGATGGAGCAGATATAAGCGAATGTAACGATGTATACTTTTTTCATAATGGTTACCAAGTTGGTTGGTTTGAAGAGGGAGAATTTTTACAATATGAAGTGGATGTGGATTCTTCTGGAGTTTATGATATTAATTTTAGGTATTCTGCAAATAATAGTAATTCTAAAGTAAGTTTTTCAGTGAATGATACTTTATTTACACCATCTACTCCATTATCAAATACTAATAATTGGAGCTTTTGGAATACTGCAACTATATCCAATGCCATATTAGATTCTGGTCGTCATAAAATTAGATTGCATTGTGATGGAGGTGAGATTAATTTAAATTCTTTTGAATTTGTTAGAACAGGTAACGTACAAGATGTCAACTCTAATTTCATATCTGCCAAAACACTAGATCAGTACACTATTGAACTTTTGTTGAGTAAGCCAATTGACTTTTCTTCCATTCCAGCAAGCTTATTAAATAATCCTAATTCTGCTTTTACACTTCACATTGATTCAACTAGTAATATTTCTATTAACAGCATTCAATATAATCCAAACCACCCAAGAATACTAAATTTACAGTTAAGTTGGGCTATAGAGGGTTGGTCTACTGTAAATTCATCTCCAACTAAAATTGATGTTTCTTATTCAGGAAGTCAAATCTATGCATTGGATGGCGCTATACAATCTACTTTTACATATGAAGATGTAGCAAATGGATTGTCTTGCAGTTATAATTGTATCCCAGGAATAATTGAAGCTGAAAATTACTTTTTTGAAGATGGAATTGGTGTAGAGGGTTGTACAGATATTGGCGGTGGAGAAAATATAGGCTACTTACATGCTGGTGATTATATAGATTACTATATAAATGCTAAGTTTTCTGGAGGTTTTCAAGTTAGTTACCGAAACGCTTCAGATGGACAAAATGGAAGTCTTGAAATGCAATTAATTGATAGTATTACTGGGAATAGCAATGTTTTAAATCAAGTGAGCTTTACAGCTACTGGTGGATGGCAAACTTGGGAAACGACCAACACTTCAGAAGTATTCTGGCTAGACAAAGGAATTCACCATATACGAATACTAATTACCAATCAAGAGTTTAATTTAAACTGGTTTAGATTTGATATTGTTGCGAATGATGGCATAAATAATTCACCAAAAAAAACCATTGATGTCTATCCAAATCCAGCCAATGATTTCATTACAGTTGTAAGTTTAGATGGGCACAGAATAAAACAAGTAATGGTATTTGACCTATATGGAAAGTTGGTGATTAACAATAGTGAAAGTGTTATAGATTTAAAATCTTTAAACTCAGGAATTTATTTCTTAAAGGTCTTTACTGCAAATCGTGTAGAGGAACTAAAAATTATTAAAAATTAAAGTCTATGAAAAAACTATTTTTAAACCTATTTCTTTTTAGTATAATACCTTTTTTTTCTGCACAAAGCCTTCCAATAGATTTTGAAAGCGGCTCGGTGGTAACTTCTACTTTTGTGGATTTTGATGGTGGAACTGCAAGTGTTGTTGCAAACCCCCAATCCATGGGGACTAATGTAAGTAGCAAAGTTGCTAAAATTGTAAGAAACGGAGGAACTACATGGGCGGGAAGTAAGGTAATTCTTTCTTCTAATCTTGATTTTACAACCAACAATATTATTAAAATGAAAGTTTTTACAAGCGCCCCAGTTGGAACAACAATAAAATTTAAATTAGAAGGGTCTGGAAACACAGAACGCGATGTCCAAACAACAGTTAGTAACGCATGGGAGGAGTTAAAATGGGACTTTACTGGTGAATCATCCAATTTT
>CAJIYZ010000035.1 GCA_905181675.1 Bacteroidetes bacterium MED-G20 | reverse complement strand
TTTTAAATCCTATATTTTTAAGTGCTGCAGAAATTCTGTAATGAGATTCTTTGACAGCATTGTCTGGCAATCCTACCAATAAAAACTTTGCTCCTCTGGAAACATTTACTTCAACCTCTACTTTTTGAGCCTCAATTCCTTCTAAGGCACAACCAATTACTTTCTCAATCATGTTTTTTAGACAAAGAAAGAATCCTTAGAACCTAACTTTTTTACGTTGTTAAATTTTTGAGACTATTTTCTCGAGAGAATTTATTGTATGGTCAATGTCTTTAAATGAGATAGCATCGTTTAAAAAATAGCTTTCAAAAGCACTAGGAGGAAGATAAACTCCATTGGATAGCATTCCATGAAAATAATTTTTAAAATGTGTATTATCTCCAGCTTTTGCAGTTTCAAAATTTATCACTGGTTGGTCTGTAAAATGAAGTGAAATCATCGAGCCAATGCTATTAATTTGATATGGCAAATTACTTTTTTTCAATACTTTTTCCATTCCCGATCTAAGATATGCTGTTTTATCGTTTAAAGAAGTGTAAATATTTGGATTTGACCTTAAGTGTTTTAACATGGCATATCCTGCAGACATAGCAATGGGATTTCCACTCAAAGTTCCTGCTTGATAAACCGGACCGTCTGGCGCTAGAAAATTCATAATCTCTGCCCTTCCACCAAAAGCACCTACTGGCAATCCTCCTCCAATTACCTTTCCATAAGTTACAATATCAGCCTTAACTTCCAATATTTCTTGAGCGCCACCTAAAGCGAGTCTAAACCCTGTCATAACTTCGTCAAAAATTAATAAAGAGCTGTTTTGAGTACATAATTCTCTAAGCTGATCAATGAAGTTTTTTTCTGGCAGAACACACCCCATATTCCCTGCAATGGGTTCTATAATAACAGCTGCAATTTTCTCTGGATAATTTTTAAATAACTCACTTACTTGATTTATATCATTATAGTTTGCTAATAAAGTATCGGATGCTGTTGATTTAGTTATGCCAGGACTATTGGGAACCCCAAAAGTGGAAGCACCACTACCGGCTTGAATCAGAAAAGAATCTGAGTGACCATGATAACATCCAGAAAATTTAATGATTTTATCTCTATTAGTAAAGCCTCTAGCTAGTCTCACCGCACTCATACAAGCTTCCGTCCCAGAATTTACAAACCTAACTTTATCAACATTTGGAGCTAAAGAAACCAATAAATTGGCCATTTTAGTCTCCAATTCAGTTGGAATCCCGTAGGAAGTACCCTTCCTAGACTGATCATTTATTGCGTTAATTATTTCAGGATGAGCATGCCCTATTATCATTGGACCCCAAGAAGAAATATAGTCTATGTATTGGTTATCATCCTCGTCAATTAAATAAGCTCCTAATGCATGTTTTATGAAAATTGGACTTCCTCCAACAGACTTAAATGCTCTTACAGGTGAATTAACTCCCCCGGGAATAACTTTCTGAGCTTGCTGGAATAATTTTTTAGATCTATTATTTATCAGTTTAAACATTATGAGTTCTTAAGATTTAATTCAGTTATATTTGTAAATATTAATTTAATGAGCCGAATATCGTGACTAATTGGGAATTTTCTTTAGACTGTGCAAGAAAACTTGATGAAAATGACAAATTAAGTACTTACAGAGATCGTTTTTTTATACCTAACTTCTCAGGTAAGGAATCTTTGTATTTCACAGGTAATTCATTAGGATTGCAACCTAAAAGTGTCCAGACGTATATACAAAAGGAGCTGGATGATTGGTCAAAGTGGGGAGTGGAAGGTCATGAAAAAGCTAACAACCCATGGCTAGATTATCACGAGATTTTCAACGATAAAATATCTCCAATTGTTGGTGCTAAAAACAAGGAATTAGTGGTAACCCATAGCTTGACTACCAATCTGCATCTTTTGTTAATATCCTTTTATAGACCTACTAAGAAAAGATTTAAAATATTGTGCGAAAAAAAAGCATTTCCTAGTGACCAATATGCATTACAAAGTCAAACAAAAATACACAATTTAAATCCAGAGGATTGTATAGTAGAAATTGGTCCTAGAGATGGTGAACATACCATTAGAACAGAAGATATTATTTCTAAAATTAATGAAGTTGGTCAAGAATTGGCTTTGGTTATGATTGGTGGAGTAAATTACTATTCTGGTCAAGTTTTCGACATGGAATCCATTACCACTGCAGGTCATAAAGTTGGTGCATATGTTGGGTTTGACTTAGCTCATGGCGTAGGTAATATTCCAATAAAACTCAACCAATGGAATGTTGATTTTGCAGCTTGGTGTTCGTATAAATATCTTAACTCTGGTCCAGGAGGAGTAAGTGGATTATATGTAAATGAAAAACATGTTTCAAATCCAAAGATTTTAAGACTAGCTGGATGGTGGGGTCATAATAAAGAAGATAGATTTAAAATGCCGGACAAGTTTTCTCCAATTCCTACGGCAGAAAGCTGGCAATTATCTAATGCTCCTGTTTTAGCAATGGCAGCCCACAAAGCATCTGTAGATTTATTTAATGAAGTTGGCATGGAAAAGCTTAGAGAAAAAAGCATTTTACTTACCGGTTATTTAGAATTTATTGTCCATCTAATAAATGAAAAAAAGGAGTCGTTTTTAGAAATCATAACTCCAAATAATTTTAAAGAAAGAGGATGTCAACTTTCTATTATTGCTCACGGAAACGGAAAAGAACTATTTGATGAACTTTCTAAAAACCACATAGTTGTAGACTGGAGAGAACCCAATGTAATTAGAGTTGCACCCGTTCCATTTTACAATAGTTTTCAAGATGTTTATGAGTTTGGAAGAGTACTAAATAATTACTTAAGCTAATATTGAATCCAGAAGCAAAAATATCTTTTCTTGCAATAATGACTGTTGTTTTTGGATTGGTTGTTTGGCGGATTTCTAATAAAGTTTTTTCCGCAAACAAAAGGACTCAAAATAGTAAATTTGAAAAATCTGAATATAGAAAAAGATGGAAAAGAAGGTAATAATAGTAGGTGCAGGATTAGTAGGTTCTTTGTGGGCTGTTTACATGCAAAAGGCTGGATATCAAGTAGTGATTTATGAAAGAAGATCGGATATAAGAAAAGCTGAAATCAGTGCTGGAAAATCTATAAATTTGGCACTTTCAGAGCGTGGATGGAATTCATTAAAAGCTGCAGGCATAGAAAAAGAAATTGAAAAGATTGCTATTCCCATGAGTGGAAGAATAATGCACAGTACAGAAGGTGATCTGACCTATCAAGCGTACGGAAAAAAAGACGAGGCAATATATTCTGTTTCAAGAGGGCATCTAAATGCCATAATGATGGATCTTGCAGAAAACAAAGGAAATACTAAAATTCATTACCAGCATCAGTGTCTTGACGCTGATCTAGAAAAGGGACATATCACTTTAAAAAACCTAAATACTCAAGAAGTTTTTGAAGACAAAGCAGATGTTATTTTTGCTGCTGATGGTGCATTTTCTGCAGTCCGCTACAACTCTATGCAAAAGGTAGATAGATTTAATTTTAGCCAATTTTATATAGAGGATGGCTATAAAGAATTGCTTTTGCCTGCAGATGAAAACGGGAATTATAAAATTGAAAAAAACGCTTTGCATATTTGGCCTAGAGGACGCTTTATGTTAATTGCCTTGCCCAACGAGGATGGCTCTTTCACATGTACTTTGTTTATGCCTTTTGAAAATGACAAGTATGCTTTTAAACAATTAGACAACGATGCTAAAATAGAGGACTTTGTCAAAAAAGTATTTCCAGATTTTTATGAACTAATTCCAAATTTGATTGAAAACTGGCATCAAAACCCACTATCATCTATGTCAATTAACAGATGTTTTCCATGGACAGTTGGCAAATTTGCTCTTATGGGAGACTCCGCTCATTCTACTGTGCCATTTTACGGGCAAGGGATGAATGCTGGTTTTGAAGATTGTTTTGTAATGTGGGAACTTTATAATCAACACAAAGACTGGGAAAAAACATTCAAAGAGTATCAAGAAATTAGAAAGCCAGATGGAGATGCACTTCAGGACTTGTCCTTAGATAATTATTATGTAATGAGAGATCATGTTGCAGATGAAAAATTCTTACTACAGAAAAAAATTGAAGCCAAAATTCACGAGCTTCATCCTGATAAATGGATTCCACTTTATAGTCAAGTGTCATTTAGTAACATAAGGTATTCTGAAGCTTATAAAAGAGGCAAAATTCAAGAAGAGATCATGCAAAAAGTAATGAGCTCACCTACTATTGATAAAACTTGGGACTCCAAAGAAGTTGAAAATCAAATATTGTCTATGATTTAATAACTATGAGGAATTCCCTAATTCTTATATTGATATTTACTGTTGCGGTTGGAAAGACTCAAATGAAAATGTATCAAAGAAAAAATATTCCTTTAGTAGATTTTAATGGCACATACCAATTACAAAATTTTTATTTAAGTCCAGGGCTTACTTACATGATGCCATATGAAATTCCAAATATTATATCAAATTCTAACAGCGAGGTAAATGCTAAAGCAAGATTGGCTTATATAATTGAAGCAGGAGCTTATCGAATATTTGAAAAAGGAGGAAATATTTTTAACTATTTAGACTATGGTTTTAGTTATAAAAAACTTTCCGGAAGTGAAACAATAGATGAAAGCAAATCCATATTTAAACAAAGATTCTTGGGGGGAAGTTTTAATTTAAATAATATTTGGCAAATATCTGACAAGAAATTTATTCAAACTAGTCTTGGTTCAAATATAGATTTTAAATTATTTGAAGAAGGCACCCCATTACCAAATAATACAGATAGACTAACCATAGCATTTCATTTAAAAGTTGGCTACGGATTTAAAGTAAAAAAAACTTTATTTGTTATACCTACAATGGAATCTCCATTTCTAACGTTAAAGAAATGGGAACAAGGAAAATCTACTTATGGAATTTTCAACAGCAGGTATAGGCCCTTGATATTTAAAGTTAGATTTATATGGCTAAAAAAACTTGGGAAAGGCAAGTGTCCAGAAGCACTTACAAGCCCAGAAGATAAAGCTAGATACGAAAGAAATTATATGCAATAATGAAAAATACTCAAAAAAAAGCAACAGAATCCTTAGCCGTTCAAACAAAAATGGTTTTGCCCAATGACACCAATCCTTTAAATACACTTTTTGGGGGAAGACTATTGGAATGGATGGATGAAATAGCAAGTATTTCAGCACATAAACACTGCGGTCGAGTAGTTGTAACTGCATCGATCAATAATGTGTCATTTGACGAACCTATATTCGCAGGAGAGATTGTGTGCTTACATGCAAAAGTAAGTAGAGCATTTAATTCTTCAATGGAAGTTTTTATAGATGTATTTGTAGAAAATCCGGATGGTAGCAGAAGAAAATGTAATGAGGCGATTTATAACTTTGTAGCGATTGACCAAAACAGGAGCCCAATAAGTGTTCCAACTTTAATTCCTGAAACTCAAATTGATAAGCAAAGATTTGATTCTGCATTAAGAAGAAAACAACTTAGCCTAGTTCTAGCTGGAAAATTAAAACCAGAAGATGCAACAGAACTTAAAAATGCTTTATTCCCAAAATTAAAATGAAAGCGGAAACTTGCAACGATATATTCATAAAAGTTATAGATCATTACCATATTAATAATGAGGTAGACTCTTCTTATTCCAATCCCTTTGATAGAGAAACATTGGATTTCTTACTTTTTGAAAAATGCTGGATAGATACTGTTCAATGGCATTTGGAGGATATTATTAGAAGTCCTAATTTAGACTCAAAAACTGGATTATCTATAAAGCATAGAATCGATGATTCCAACCAAAAAAGAACAGATATTGTAGAAAAAATTGATGATTATTATTTCAACATTTTTAAAGAAAAATCAATCTCAACAAGTAAGATAAATACGGAAAGCCCTGGATGGGTAGTGGATAGGCTTTCAATTTTAAATCTTAAAATATTCCACATGAATGAGCAAACAGAACGACAAGATGTTTCACAAGAGCATATTCTGAATTGTGGAGAAAAATTAAATATTCTTAAAAAACAAAGAACTGATCTAAGTCAATCCTTTGACGAACTTTTACTTGATTACAAAAGTGGAGTCAAAAAAATGAAAGTTTACAGACAGATGAAAATGTACAATGACTCAACTTTAAATCCTGAGCTCTATCAAAAAAACAAACCGTAAAAATATATTACTGATAAGATTTTCTGCACTTGGAGATGTCATACTTCTAAGGCCTGTAATGCAACTATTTCTTAAGTCTTATCCAGATGTTAATCTCTGGATGGTATCTAATATAAATAATCAATCAATATTTGATTTTGACAAGCGCTTAAAATTTATTGGCATAGATTTTAACTCTAAAGAGAAAAATATATTTCAAATAGCTAAAAAAGTAAAAGAAGTTTCGGGAAATATAAATTTTAGCGGAATTTATGACCTTCACGACGTAATACGCTCTAAAGCGCTTCGCTTATTACTTTCTCATAAGACAAATGTTATTAGAATATTTGCAAAGGAAAGGAATTTAAAAAAGGAGATTATAGATAAGAAAATCAGGCTACGAAAGCTTAAAACTTCTAGTGAACGCTACTTAGATTGTTTAAAACAAGATTTTGAAAAAATTGATTTTAATAAAATAAGTAAGTCTTTAGAAAGTGGTAGTAATAAAAAAGATATAATTGGTATTGCGCCATTCTCTGCACATAAAAGTAAAATATGGCCTTTGGCTAATTACCAAAAAATAATTAACCATTTTAAAAACTTTCAATTTGTGATTTTCGCTTTTGGGAAAGAAGAGATTAAAATTTCAAAAAAGTTTTTTTTAAAAAATTCAAACTGCACAATAATTGAAAGAAATTTAGATCTTAATGGACAAATGCAATTAATTAATGATTTCAAAGTGTTTATATCTATGGATAGTGCCAATATGCATTTGGCAAGTTTAACAAGTGCTAACGTAGTTTCCATTTGGGGACCAACACATCCTTTTCTGGGTTTTAGCCCTTTATTTAATGATCAATTTATTGTCCAACTAAATAACGAAGAATTTAGTGAAAGACCATTTAGTATTTATGGGAAAATAAAAAAAAGAGATGAGATAAAAGCTAGTGAATCAATGTCTAAAATTGATCCTCAAAGAGTTATTGCAAAAATTAGTTTAGCTATTGACTACTAATTAAGCTTCGCTCAAAATGAAAGTAAAACTTTCCATTATTTGGTTACATAGAAGTTTTTCACAAGCCTCTTCAACAATTTTTTTTGCAGAGTCTTCGTCACTAGTTTCAATATAAAGTGTGATATGTTTTCCAATTCTAACATTGCTAATTTCAGTAAGGCTTAAATTATCCATACTTTGGGTTACTGCTTTTCCTTGCGGATCTAGTAACGCTTCAAGTGGCATAATATCGATACTGGCTTTAAATCTCATGATACAAAATTTTTAATTAAAGAAAACAATAAATACAAAAATAGAACAATAGGGATAATAAGAAAGATATTTCCGAATATTATTACTAGCAAAAGACAAATGATAGATGAAATTCCCCAAAAGTAAATAAGCTTGTTTTCCTTAAAGTTTAAATTCTTTAATTTCAAAGATAAAAACCTCCATTTGCTAACCATTAAAAAACCAAAGAATAAAATAGTTACAACATAAAAAATTTGGTGATTAACAATATTTGAAATTAGATTATTGTATTTTATGTAAGTCCAAGTTAGACTAACGGTAATTAATGCAAATGCTGGAATTGGCAGACCAATAAAAAAGGGCGTCTGTTCCTCAATAGTATTAAATCTTGCCAAGCGAATTGCACCAAGTAAAGGAATGAGACCGAGAATTAAAAAAAGTGCAAAACCCATATCTTTTTCGTTTAAAAACGCAGAAGATAAGGACACACTGTAGACAATTATAGCTGGAGCAATGCCGAAAGTTATTAAATCTGCAAAAGAATCTAATTGAGCACCTAAGGCAGACTGAGCATTTAATTTTCTGGCAGCGAAACCGTCTAAATAATCAAAGAATGAGGCCAATAAAATTGCACCTATTGCCCAGTCTATTTCAGACAAATAAGCAAAATAAATGGTTGTCCAACCTAATAAAAGGTTGATGGAGGTAATTATATTGGGAATATTTTTTTTCATTTATATGAACTAAATTAATGTAAACTTCGTTTCCATATATACAAATAACCAATATTTAGTTTTTACTTGGCTAAATATCTTTAAATTCGACTGTGAAAAACAGCTATCTAATTTTATTATTGCTTTTGAATTATTCTATTTTTGGGCAAATAAATTCACCGAAATATAGTAACGAATTTCTTAATATTGGAGTTGGTGCAAGATCTTTGGCAATGTCTAACTCTGTAATTACAAGTACTAATAGTGCTATGTCTGGATTCTGGAATCCAGCAAATCTCTCTAAAATCAATAACGATATCCAAGTTGGGTTAATGCACGCAGAATATTTTGCAGGGATTGCAAAGTATGACTTTGGAAGTATTGCAAAAAAAATAGACGAAAAAAGTGGTTTTGGTTTTTCTTTTTTAAGGTTTGGAGTAGACAATATCCCTAATACATCAGAGCTTATTGATGCACAAGGAAATGTGAATTATGATAGAATATCTTATTTCAGCGCTGCGGATATGGCCTTTATAGGAAGCTATGGAAGAAAAATAAACGAAAACCTATCTTTTGGTGGATCTGCTAAAATAATTAATAGAAGAGCTGGAGATTTTGCATCAGCTTGGGGTTTTGGGATTGACCTTTCTTCAACTTATCTTAAAAATGATTGGGCAATTGCTGTAGTTGCTAAAGACATAACCTCCACATTCAACGTATGGAAATATCAGCTATCTAACGAAATGATTAATACGTTTAACTCTACTGGCAATGAACTACCAGAAAATGGGCTAGAACTAACTCTTCCTAGATTAATTCTTGGATTGAGTAAGAATTATGAATTTGAAAAAAATGTCCATTTATTGATAGAATTCAATGCAGATATAACAACTGATGGCAAACGAAATGTTTTAATTTCTGGAAATCCGTTTTCAATTGATCCACATATTGGAAGTGAAATTAACATTAAAAATATAGTTTTCATAAGGGGTGGTATTGGCAACATTCAAAAAACACCTGATTTAACAGGTAAAATGATCTATACCATTCAGCCAAACTTAGGGATTGGTATTAATATTAAGGGAGTTGAAATTGAATATGCTTTAACGGATATTGGAGATGTTTCAATTGCTGAATACAGCAATATTTTCTCCTTAAAGTTCAACTTAAACCCAAAAGCAAATTGAAACTGATAAAGAAAAAAATTGTCTTTTTATTTTTCTTCTTAGTATTACATTTAAGTAATTTTTCACAGTCTTTTGGCAACGAGTGGATAAATTACAACCAACAATATTTTCATTTTCCTATAGTTGAAACAGGTGTATACAGATTAGACTTTGAGATAATTAACGCCCATTTAATTAATTTGGGAGTTAATATTGATAATGTTCCTCATGATAATTTTCAAGTTTTTGGAAAAGAAAAAGAAGTTTCTATTCTTGTGAAAGACAATAATAACAATGGTTTTTTAGACTCTTTGGAATATATTGAATTCTACGCCCAAAAAAATGATGGATGGTTAGATTCGTTGGTATACGATTCTACACATTTCATGCCTGATGAATATTACAGTCTATTTAATGACACCATTAGATATTATTTTTCATGGAATAGCAATTCAAATAATAAGAGAACTATAATAGAAGTTGATACAAATTACAGCAACTATAATTCTGTAAATTATTGCTGGAAAACACAAGTTTTAAAATTTAATTCTAATTATTTAGTTGGATATCAAGTTGGTGGAATATCAAGTCCTAAGTATGAAAGAGCAGAAGGATGGGCTGGTGGATCTTTGGGAAAGAATGGCTCCAATATTGAACAAATAAGTTCATTAAATAGTTTTATTAGTGGCCCAGATGCTTTTGGGGAAATAAATCTTGTTTCTTCAAATTCATCTACTGTTAATTCTAATGGAAATAATCATAACTCTAAACTATTTATAAATAACAACTTGGTTTTTGATTCGGCTTATTTTAATTACCAAACTCTTCATGTAAACTATAGTCTTTCTAGTAATAGTATTTCAAATATGACTGATTTCAAACACGAAATTTCAGATATTGGACAAGGAACAGATTATCAAAACATAGCTTCAATTAGTTTATCCTATCCACACACTACGAATTTTTCACCTTATGATAAACTACATTTTGGAGTTCCATCTTCATTGAACCAGAAACAAAGACTAAGTATTACCAACACAATAAACTCATTGGGCTCAACCATGCTTTATATGTTAGATGATGTCCATAAAACAATTCCTTTAACCTTAAATAATTCTATTTTAGAAGCAGTAATCCCAATTCCTCAAAATGATTCTATAGTCTGCTATTTATTTACCGATTCCAATATTAATCACATCAAAAAAATACACACTGTAAATAGCCAAGGTTATTTTAATGACTTTAACTCTATTCAAATTGACAGTGCATTTGTGATAGTAACTAATAAAAAACTGCTTTCTGCATCTAGAAACTATGCAGCATATAGATCAAATAACATGGACACTTTAGTAGTAGATATTGAAGAACTTTACCACCAATTTGCAGCAGGAATATTCAAAAATCCTTTGGCAATAAAAAGATTTATAAAATTCGGGATGACCAACTGGCCAAGTTGGCCTTCTCATGTTTTTTTAATCGGAAAATCTGTTAGACTAAATAATGAAACAACACCTGGTTCAAGGAATGACTCTGTTGCCTATAAGTTAAATCTAGTTCCTTCTTGGGGCTATCCCAGTTCAGATAATCATATTGCAGTTGGCCTTGAGGCTAATAAAAGAGGTTTCTCAATTCCAATAGGCAGATTAAGTGTTAACACCAACACATCTGTATTGAATTATTTAAATAAAGTAATAGAGATGGAGTCTAATCAAGGAAATAATAGTAATTACACTGTAGAAAATAAGGGATGGCAAAAAAATATCGCCCATTTTTCTGGAGGAAGTGATAGCTCAGAGCAAGCTTATATGAATAATTATCTTGAGAGATTTCAAAATACAATTGAAGACACCTTATTTGGGGGGAGAGTTAAAAAGTTTGGAAAAAACCCTTTCTCTTCACTTATAGATCCTTTAGAATTTCAAATGGTTCAAAATTATTTAGAGGAAGGAATATCACTTATGACTTTTTTTGGTCATGCATCCTCAGGCTATGGATTTAGTCAAAATATTGATCAGCCAGAGAACTGGAATAATCAAGGGAAATATCCAATTGTAATTGGGTTAGGTTGCTATTCTGGTGATGTTCATAATCCAGATACAAATAGCTTTTCGGAACAAATTATACGACCAACAAATAGTGGTGCAATTGGATTTATTTCTACAGTAAAGCAAGGGTTTACACCTTTTATAAATTTTTATACTGAGTACTTATATAAAATGATTGGAAAATATGGTTATAACAAATCTATAGGCCAGCAGATGGTTATGACTATAGATTCTCTAGACCAAAGCACCTCTTTACTGACCTGGGGGCCGAAATTTGAAAGCAATTACAATGGAATGTCTCTTCAGGGAGACCCTGCTGTAAAAGTTAATTCCCACTCATTTCCTGAACTAGTACTTTCCGAGCAAGATGTTTGGACTGAACCAAGTATTGTTGATCTTTCAAAAACAAATTTTGATTTAAAATTTAAGGCATACAATTTGGGGAAAGCATTTAGAGATTCTGTCTTTGTGGAACTAAAGCAAGAATTCCCAGACGGATCAGATACTATTTACTCAAAATTTATTCCTGGAATATTAAATGAGGACACTGTAACTTTTAGTGTGGTTAATAAACCTGAAAGTAGCATTGGCCAGAATATTTTTACAATTTCAATTGATCTACCAATTTCCACAATACAAGAAGCTTACGATGAAAACGGAAATAATAGAATTCAATATTTAATGAATATTTCTTCCAATTCAATAATTCCAGTTTGGCCATATGATTTAAGTATTGTCGGAAATCCTAGTGACACTCTAAGAGTTTCTACTATTAATCCTTTGGAATCTACCAACACCTATTATTTTGAGATAGATACCAATATTCAATTTAGTTCTCCATTTTTAAAAAATCAGTCTGTAGTATCTATCGGTGGAGTCATTGAGGCAATTCCTGGAAATTGGATTAATAGCATTTCAAGTGTCAATGATTCATTATTTTTTGGAGATAGTATTGTTTATTACTGGCGTTCAAGACCTGATAGTTCGATTGTTGATTGGAAAGTAAGATCATTTCAATACATTCCAAAAACTTGGGGTTGGAGCCAATCTCATATAGGTCAATTTAAAGAAAATGAGTTTTTAAATATTGTTCTTGACACTTTAAATAATACTTACAATTTTTTTCCTACTCTTAAAAGCATCACTTGCAAAAATCACATTCAACATGTAGCTCTTGGTTCAGAGTGGTCAGGAACTTATTGGGAAGTTAGTGGCGAAATTGCAGATTACGGAGGACATACATCTCCAGCTGTAATGGTTGGAGTGGTAGATCCTAATTCTTTAAACTATTGGAAAACTCCCTTTATTGATAATTCTACTTCGCCTCCAAGTATTCTAAATCCAAACCATTGTTTTGGTCAATATAATGGAGATCCTAGTGTATGTGGCAATACATCTTTAATTGGAAGAGCACGAGAGCATGGTTATTTTATGTTTAAAAATAGTAGCCCTTCACAGCTAGACTCATTAGCAAGCATGTTAAACACTAAAATTCCCGATGGGCATTATATTGTAGTGTATAGTTATATTCCTAATAATTATGGAGGAACTTTGCTATACAATAGTCCATTATATGCCAATTGGTCTGCTAATTTATTCTCGGCATTTCAAAATCTAGGTGCAACTGGATTTACTAGTCCAAGTCAAGTAGACGATGGTTTTATTTTCTTTTGCAAAAAAGGGGATCCTTCAACAGCAATTGAAGTCCGGTCTGACTCTATTTCTCCTGGATTTGTTCCATCTCAACTTTTAGAGTTTAGCACAACAGTCACTAGCTCATTAGAGAATGGTAAAATGACTTCAAGTATTATTGGACCATCTAATAACTGGAAAAATATTTATTGGAAACAAAAAGCACTAGAAGATCCGTCTGCCGATTCTACAAGATTAAAAGTTTTTGGCTTAAGCTCTATATCTTCTAATTTTAAAACCTTAATAATTGATACTGTTTTTACAAATAAAGATTCTATAATTAATTTGCAATTTATAGACAGCAACTTTCATTTTCTACAATTAGAAATGGAAACCTCTGATGATTCTTTATTAACTCCAGCTCAAATAATTAACTGGCTTGTCACCTACGACCCGTTACCAGACTTAGCAATTAACCCAAAAAAAAGTTGGTTTTTAGATTCTAACATTATTCAGCAAGGTGACTCAATTTATTTTAGTGTTGCAATAGAAAATATTTCTCCATTTGACATGGACAGTTTAAAAATAAACTATCATTTAGAGAATGAAAACGGACAACTAGACATCCCTTACCCAAGGCAAGACTCACTAAGAGCAAGAGAAATAATAATTGACACAGTTGCCATTTCTAGCAGATATTTAAATGATGAATATTTAATGTGGATAACAGCAAATCCAATAATAAACAACATCGAAAAAGATCAAGAAGAGCAGTTTTATTTTAACAATTTAGTCCAAAGAAGATTTACTGTTTTAAAAGACAATACAAATCCTATTTTAGATGTCACATTTGATGGGATTCATATTTTAAATAACGACATAGTGAGTCCAAATCCTCATATTGTAATTGAACTTAACGATGAAAATCCATTTTTAATTTTAAATGAAGATGTTGACACTGCCAATTTTCAAATTGAAGTTATGAGTCCTGGTTCTTCAATTTGGGAAAGAATTAACTTCTTCAATGGTGCTTTGACTAATTTAGAATGGCATATTAACGAAGATGAAAATAAATTTATAATTGAATATGACCCTGTTTTTGAGCAAGATGGAGTATATAAATTAAGGGTTCAGGGTCAGGATAAAACTGGAAACTCAAGCGGCGATGAACCATACCAAATAAACTTTGAAGTAATTCAGAAGTCATCTATTACTAATATCTACAATTACCCAAACCCTTTTTCAACAAAAACACATTTCGTTTTTACATTAACAGGATCTGAAATACCTAATAAGTTAGATATCCAAATTATTAACATAAATGGAAGGCTTATCAAGCAAATTCATCTCAACGAAATTGAAAATATAAAAATTGGAAACAACATGACTAAGTATTTCTGGGACGGCAGAGACGAATTTGGAGATCCAGTTGCAAATGGAGTGTACATATACAGAGTAATTTCAGAAATAAATAATTTAGGAATTGAACATAGGTCATCAGTAGGTGACAAAGCATTCACCAATGGACTTGGAAAAATGTATCTAATTAGGTAAAGTAAAGGTAAATTTAGACTTGAATTTCAAAAATTTAGACTCAAAAAATCTAAAGCTTAAATAGGAAAATAGAAGTGTTGATGTGAAAATCACAATAGGATATAAAACCACGCTATTTAACAAGGATTCACTAAAAAATTCACTCGCTTGTAAAACTAAAGTTATCATGATTCCGTGGTAGCAATAAAGACCATAAGATATCTTGCCAAAAAAGTTAAAGTATTTTATTCTAGAAACTTTTAAAATTGAGTTGTCACAATAGGTTTGTTCTAGAATGATAAAAGAAAAGAAAATAGAGAATAAAACTCTTTGGAGGACAATAAAAAAATCATTTTCTACTAAAAAAGGCATTAAAATAAATAGAGTAATAATAAATAAGTAAGACAATGAAATTTTATATCTGCTTAAGTTTTTAAGTTTATTTAAAAACTGTGTTTCTTTAAAAGCAACAATTGCTGTTAAAGCACCAATCCCAAAATTACCAAATGCACTAAGGGTATGAAAGTTTAAACTCCTAGTGTCGTTTATAAAATAACAACGGAAAAAAAGTGAAATAATGACAATTAAAAAAGAAATTAGAAAAAGATATTTATGAAAATATTTTATAGTAAAAGCCCAAAAAACATAAAATTGTTCCTCTACAGAAATTGACCACATAAATACCATGAAAAATAAAAAATCATAACCATTTTCAATGATATCGTAATTTAAAATAAATAAAAAAAAGTTCCAAAACGAAGGTAAAGTTTGGTGCTCAAGATTATAATAAGCTTTTAAATATTCTACTAAAAAACCAATGAAAACAATAAAAAAATAAAGAGGCCAAATTCTTAAAGATCTTCTTATTAAGAAATTTTTAAACTGGAAATTATGGGTGGATTTAATTTCTTCTAAAGCTTTCCAAGTAATTAAAAAGCTTGAAAGAACAAAAAAAGAGTCAATTGAAATGAAACCAAGAATCTTTCCATAAGTAAACAAAGTTGCATACAAATTAGAATTTATTATTTCTGGACTATTGCTAAAGAATACATGACCAAAGAAAACTCCAACGAAACCAATAAATCTTAATGAATTTAATTCCTTGAAATATTTTGTCTTATAACTATCTTTAACCAATCTTTTTTTTTGAAATTTATATAAAATATGGTTTGAAACTTAAAATATTAATATATAAAGTGAAATGTATATAGACACCCACACCCATATCTACCTTAACGACTTCGATGATGATAGAAAAAAAATTATTTCAGATTGTTTAGATAATGGAGTTGACAAACTTCTTCTACCAAATATTGACAAAAGCAGTATATCAGCAGTTATAAAAACATGTAAAGACTACAAGAATATTTGTTTTCCAATGGTTGGATTGCACCCTTGTTACGTTAAAGATTCTTATAAAAATGATTTAGATTATTTGAAACCTATTATTAAATCCATAAATACAGTAGCAATTGGCGAAATTGGAATTGATTTATATTGGGATAAATCTAATTTAGAAATTCAAAGAAATGCTTTTATTGAGCAAATAAACTGGGCCAAAGAATTTAAACTTCCTATAGTTATTCATGCAAGAGACTCATACAGTGAAATATTTGAGGTTTTAGACGAGATGAATGATGAAAATTTAAATGGTATTTTTCATTGTTTCTCCAGTTCTCTTCAAGACGCAGAGAGAATATTAAAATATGGCGGATTCAAATTAGGGATTGGAGGAGTAGTTACTTTTAAAAATAGTGGTCTTGACAAAGTAGTTAAGCAAATTGATATTAAAAATATTGTTTTAGAAACAGATTCTCCATACTTAACACCTACTCCATTTAGAGGAACTAGAAATAAAAGTAGTTACATACCTGTAATTGCAAATAAACTTTCAGATATTTACGAAATTAGCAGCGAAGAAATTGGAAAAATCACGACAAAAAATGCAAGCGAAGTTTTCAATATTTAAAATAACTTTTCTATTGGTTTTTTGTCCCTTTTGGGCATTTTCAAATAGTTTAAATCTATCTGAAAATATTGACTATACAGAAATTAGTGTCCTTACATGTGACCCAGGATCTGAAATATATTCTCTTTTTGGCCATAGTGCTTTAAGAATAAAAAATCCTGAAAACGGCCACGACTTAGTAGTGAACTGGGGATTATTTGAATTCTCTGAAAGTCAGTTTCAATTTGGTTATGATTTTGCAAAAGGCAGATTGAAATATTATATGGGCATACAATCAATGTCTAATTTCATGGTAGAGTATCGCCGATCTAAAAGAGGAGTTAGAGAGCAAATCTTAAATTTAAATAATGAAGAAAAACTACAAATAATCCACCTTCTAGATGAAAACTACAAGCCTGAGAACAGAAAATATAAATATGAATTTTTTTACGACAACTGTTCTTCCAGGATAAGAGATATTTTAAAAAAAGTATTTAAAGAAAATCTGAATTTTTACAAATCTCCCAATTCTAATAAATTTACTTTTAGAGAAACAATCCACCAATATTTGAAATATTTTCCTTGGCTAGAGTTGGGAATTGATCTTGTATTAGGACAAAAAATAGATGTATTGGTAAATAATGAAAATCTTATGTTTCTTCCCCTTAATGTAGAGCAAATATTTGACCAAAGCTTTGTTCTAAATAATAAAGCTAAAAAAAACCTGATTAAATCCAAAAATACTTTAATCGAACCATATAAAAACAAAAATAAATTTACCAGCATAGGATTATATAGCTGGATATTACTTGCAATAACTCTTATTTTAATTGTTTTTAAAGTCGATAAATTACTCAGTTTTTGGAATTCTCTAAATCTATTTATAATTGGGTTATTAGGTTTGTTTTTAATCTTTATGTGGGCAGGAACTGACCACAATGCAACAAAAATGAATTTTAATTTACTATGGGCATCTCCTTTTCACTTCATTTTAATTTACTGCTTAATAAAAGGGAGTTGGAGTAATTTCACTTACTGGTATTTAATATTGTCGTTGATTTTGATTTTTACAACTATTTTATTTTGGTTTACATTAACACAAGAATTTAACTCTTTTGTAAAGCCTATTATACTACAACTAGTAATTATTTATTACTATTATTTTAAAAAGTGTAGTTTTCAAATTAATCTTGGTAAAACAAATGGTTGATTTTAACCATTATGTTTAAATTAGTATTCAAATAATTTAGAATGGAAAAATACGATGTTGTTGTTATAGGTTCAGGACCTGGAGGATATGTGTCAGCTATTAGATGTGCTCAACTAGGATTAAGAACTGCTCTTGTAGAAAAATACAATACTCTTGGAGGAACTTGTTTAAATGTTGGTTGCATACCCTCGAAAGCCCTTTTAGATTCCAGTGAGCATTTTAAGACTGCACTTCACGATTTTGATAAGCATGGAATAGATATTAATACTCCGAAAGTAAACCTTCCAAAAATGATGCTGAGAAAAGAGGAAGTAATTAGTCAAACTTGCGATGGTGTTCAATATTTAATGGATAAAAACAAAATTAAAGTTTACCATGGAATGGGTTCGTTTATTGATAAAAATACAGTGTCAATAAAGGGAGAAAAAAACGAAAAAATATTTGGGAAAAATATTATCATTGCTACTGGTTCAAAACCAAACTACTTCCCTGGAATGGAACCTGATAGAAAAAGAATCATTACCTCTACAGAGGCACTTTCATTAAAAGAAGTTCCTAAGCATCTCATTGTAATTGGAGGAGGAGTTATTGGGTTGGAACTGGGTTCTGTTTACAGCAGATTAGGTTCTCAGGTAACAGTTGTTGAGTTCCAGGATGGTTTATTGCCAACCATGGATAAAACCCTTGGTAAAGAACTTATGAAGATTCTAAAAAAAGAAGGCTTTAAGTTTTTATTTAATCATGCTGTCCAAAAAGTAAATCCCACCAAAGACGGAGTACAGTTAGATGTGAAAAACAAAAAAGGGGAAATTATTTCTGTTGAAGGAGATTATTGTCTGGTAGCTGTTGGAAGAAAAGCGTATACAGACAAGTTAGGATTAGAAAAAATAGGTATAGAAACTGATAAAGCTGGAAGAGTAATTACCAACGATCATTTACAAACTTCGATAGAAAATGTTTATGCCATTGGCGATGTAGTTAAAGGAGCGATGCTTGCCCACAAAGCAGAGGAAGAAGGTGTTTTTGTTGCCGAACTCATTGCCAACCAAAAACCTCATATAGATTACAATTTAGTACCTGGTGTAGTTTATACATGGCCAGAAGTAGCTGCAGTAGGAAAAACAGAACAAGAATTAAAAGAATCTAACGTAGATTTTAAAGTTGGTCAATTTCCGATTCGAGCTCTTGGTAGAGCACGAGCCTCAATGGATATTCAGGGTTTGATAAAAATCATTTCTGATGCATCTACAGATGAAGTTTTAGGTGTTCATATGATTGCTCCGAGAGCTGCAGACTTAATAATGGAAGCTGTTGTAGCAATGGAATATCGAGCAAGCGCTGAAGATATTGCTAGAATTTGTCATCCTCATCCTACATATAGCGAAGCAGTAAAAGAAGCTGCATTGGCAGCAACAGACAATAGACCATTACATATTTAATATGACAAAAAACAAAATTGGGGTCTTGATATTAAATTTAGGAACTCCTAATAGCCCTTCGGTTAAAGATGTAAGGGTTTACTTAAGAGAATTCCTTAATGACCCAAGAGTAATTGATATTGGCAGAATTGCTCAATTATTATTAGTTAACTTAATTATTGTCCCTTTTAGAGCCCCAAAATCTGCCAAAGAATACAAGAAATTATTTAAAATTGGAGGTGGAAAATCTCCTTTACTAACCTACGGGAACAATCTAACTAGCAAATTAAAAAAACTTGCTTCCAAAGAATTTGACGTGGAACTTGCCATGAGATATGGTTCTCCAAGCATGGAAGATGTCTTAGGAAAGATGAGAATGGAAAATTATGATAAAATTTATATTTTCCCTTTGTATCCTCAGTATGCCTCCGCATCTTCAGGATCTACTATTGAAAAAGCATTCAAAATTATCAATAAGTGGTGGGTTATTCCGGAAATATCTGTAATTGGGCAATTTTACAAAAACCCCAATTATATTAACTGTATTGTCAATAGAGCAAAAGAATTTAATATTTCACAATACGACCATGTTATGTTCTCCTATCATGGCATACCTGAAAGACACGTTGACAAGGTTTATTTAGACGGCAAACCTTGTGCAGATCATTCTTGTGAAGATGAAATAAACCCTTTAAATGCTAATTGCTATAAAGCAACCTGTTATGCCACCACAAGATTACTGGTAAAAGCACTTGAATTAAATGAGGGTTCCTACTCTACATGTTTTCAGTCTAGACTTGGAAGAGACCCATGGCTAAAGCCATATACAGACCATGTAATTGAAAAACTTGGAAAAGAAGGTAAAAAAAGAATTTTGGTTTTTTCACCTGCATTTGTTGCAGATTGTTTGGAAACTACCATAGAAATTGGAGAAGAATACCTAGAGCTATTTGAGGAACATGGAGGGAAAGAAATCCAACTAGTTCCTTCTCTTAATGACAATGACGATTGGGCTGAAGGCCTTTTCAATATTATTAAGGAAAAATTATAGTGGATTTATCTACTTAAAATTTAATTTTTGGAGGTTTTTTTCGACAATACACTTTATAAAGGATCTAAGGCTTCTTGGAGCTCTACTATTGAAAATCCAAAATTATTTAAGGAATTGGAGCTTTTTATTAGTAATAATAAAAAAGAATATATAATCTGTTTTTACACCTATGATTTAAAGAACAATATAGAAAACTTAACTTCTACAAATAAAGATGATGTAATATTTCCAGATATTCATTGTTTTGTTCCTGAGGAAATTCATAGCAATTATTCTTTTGAAAAAGAAAAAAAATCAAGTCAAAAAATATTATTTCAATCTACTGTATCTAAAAAAGAGTACTTGGAAAATGTTTTGAAAATTCAAGAACATATACAAAAAGGAGACTTTTATGAAGCCAACTATTGTTATCAATGGATTTCAAAAGTTGATAATCTTAATTCCAAATTAATTTTCGAAAATTTAATGGACTTAACCAATCCTCCATATGGATTTTATGCAGATTTGCAAAAGCATTATGTTATTTCAGCAAGCCCAGAACTATTCATTAAAAAAAGAGGAAATAAGCTATATTCAAGTCCTATTAAAGGAACTCAGAAAAGAGATTTGGATCCTTTAAAAGATCAGATTTTGAAAAACCAATTAAAAGAAAGCTTAAAAGATCAAGCAGAAAACAATATGATTGTTGACCTTGTAAGAAATGATTTAAGTAAAATAGCTACTAAGGGGTCTGTTAAAGTGGAAGAGTTAAGAGAGGTTTATACATTTAAGAATATTCATCAAATGATATCCACCATTTCTTGTGAAGTTTCCGAAAATGAAAGCATTTCTAACATTTTAAAAGCCACTTTTCCAATGGGATCCATGACTGGAGCACCAAAAATTAAAGTAATGGAGCTAATGGAGGAATATGAAGTTTCAAAAAGAGGATTATACTCTGGTTCTTTTGGAATTATTCACCCAAACGGAGATTTTGATTTTAATGTAATAATTCGAACACTTATCTATAACAAAGCAAATCATTTATTATCTTTTCATGTGGGAGGTGCAATTACAATTGGTAGCAACCCCAACTTAGAATACCAAGAAACCTTAATTAAAGCAGAAGCACTATTTAAAGCATGTCAATAATCAACAATATTAATAAAGAGTTTTTAGCTTTTTTCAGGGAGCAGGAAATTAAAATTAATAGTAGGTTTTTAATTGGGGTTTCAGGTGGTAGTGACTCAATGGCATTATTAGATATTGGTTTAAAAGCTGGCTTAGATATTTCAGTAGCTCATGTGAATTACCAATTGAGAAAAGAAGAAAGTGTAAGAGATGGCTTAATTGTGAAACAATATTGTTTAGACAACAATTTGAATTTCTATTACAAACAAGTTGAGATGAGTCTAATTAAAAACCTTCAGAACGAAGCTAGAGAAGTTAGATACCAATTTTTCAATGATTTAGCAGATGAAAATAAATTGGATTATATACTTACTGCACACCATCAAAATGACAATCATGAAACTTTTCTTTTTAATGCGTTAAAAGGCAGTGGCATAAGTGGGTTGAAAGGGATTCCCGAGAGAAATTCAAAAATTTTAAGACCATTATTACAGTTTACTAAAAATCAACTTTTGGCTTATGTTAAAGAAAACCAGATTAAATATGGAACTGACAGCAGTAATTCATCCACTAAGTACGATAGGAATTTTTTAAGAAATGAGGTGTTTCAAACTCTAATTACCAAGTTTCCAAAATTTGAACAAGGGTTGACAAATTCTATAAACTTTTTAAGTGCTGATTATTCGTTACTTAATAAGCTAGTAGATGAAATTATTCAACCGCAATTGGAAGAAACAAAAAATTATACTCTTATTAAATTCAAGACGTCAGTTCCAAAAAAAGCTTGGTTCCATTTCTTTAAAAAATTTGGATTTAATTATTCGCAAATTAATAATTGGGTAGAAAGTGATTCTCAGAGTGGAAAGTTTATAGAAAGTTCCACACATCGTATTTCGAAAGACAGAGGGAATTGGATGTTATCAAAAAAGGTGAATTATAGTAAAATTGATAAAATATTTCATATCCAAAAAAATGAAACCATAGAAACTCCCATTAAGCTAATTGGGAAGATTTGCAAAAATTTTTCTTTTGAGAAGTCTAATAATAAAACAGAGTTTTTTGATTTTTCAAAGCTAGATTTTCCCTTGAAAATACGTAAATGGAAAAAAGGAGATAAAATTCAACCTCTTGGAATGAAAGGAAGCAAAAAAGTAAGCAACATATTGATAGATTTTAAGAAATCAATTGTAGAAAAAGAAAATATATATGTTTTAGTATCCAATAATGATATTGTATGGATTGTAGGTGTTTTAATAAGTGATAAATATAAGGTGGAGAAAAATTCTACTAACTATTATAAGTTTGAATATAAAGAAAATTAAAAATCACAGTAATGAGTACAACCTTTTCCTATTGCCAACGTATAAATGAAAAATATATAATTCGAATATTTCTTGATTGCAAGGAATATCGTTGTAAATTTGCCAAAAATTTTAAATGAGTTTTAAAAATTTAAACTTCATATTTTTTTGTTGCTTTACCCTTCTAATCGGCGGTAATTTATTTTCTCAAGAAATTGAATTTCCTGAAGATAAAGTAAAGCACTCTATAACTGCTGTTCAGAAAGGTTGTGAAGTTTCTATTATTGCAGATATAGAAATTGAAGAAGGATGGCACATAAACGGTGCAAATCTTCCATTAGAGAGTTTTTCAATTCCAACAGATTTATATTTAGATACATCTTCTATGTTTGTTATCGAAGATACTATCTACGAACCAAATTTTGAACATGTTTACGATGATATAGCAAAAGAAGATTTGTACCTACATGAGGGGAGAATTACCATATCAAGAAAAATATACGTTAGCTCTGGTAAAGATTTTATCCTAAAAGGGTTTTTCACTTTTCAAACATGTGACGATAACCATTGCTTACCACCTTATGACGGGCCATTTGAATTGAAAATTAAAGGATGTGATGTTGAAACCCTTAATGAAATAAACTTCAATTCTAGTGAAGTGGCCCAAGAAAATAGCTCTAATGATTTGGTGGAAGATGATATAGAAGAAACCAAAGAAGTCGTTCTTGAACAAGAAACTTCAGAAGTTGAAACAAGTTCTAATACCGAGAGTAAATCTAATTCTAAATCGTTATTTTTTATTTTTATAATCTCTTTTCTTAGCGGACTTGCCGCCCTTTTCACTCCATGTGTATTTCCAATGGTGCCTATGACTGTTAGCTTTTTCACTAAGCAATCTCAAGACAAAGCATCTGGGATTAGAAATGCAATACTGTATGGCTTGAGTATTATAATTATTTATGTTTTATTAGGAACCATAATTACTGCTGTATTTGGCGCAAGTTTTCTTAACTCTTTGTCAACCAATATTTACTTCAATTTATTTTTCTTTCTTCTACTTATAGTATTTGCAATTTCGTTTCTAGGAGCTTTTGATATAAACCTTCCAAATACATGGGTTACCAAAGCAGATTCTGCTTCAAGTAAAGGTGGATTTTTAGGAATATTTTTCATGGCATTTACTCTTGCCCTAGTGTCTTTTTCTTGTACCGGCCCTATTGTTGGAACCCTTCTTGTTGAATCGGCAACGGTTGGTGGAATTGGACCTTTTGTAGGAATGTTTGGTTTCTCTCTTGCACTTGCTCTTCCTTTTGGTCTATTTGCAGCATTTCCTGGTTGGTTAAACTCTTTACCAAAGTCAGGTGGTTGGTTAAATACCGTCAAAGTATTTTTAGGATTTTTAGAATTAGCATTGGCATTTAAATTTCTTTCCAACGCAGATTTAGTTATGCAAGGGCATTTTCTAGAAAGAGAATTATTCATAGCAATATGGATAGGGATATTTTTGGTTCTTGCTTTATATTTATTTGGGTTTATTAGGCTTCCAAATGATGGCGATATTAAATATCTTTCAGTCTCTAGATCGTTACTAGCAACAACTGTTTTGATTTTTGTAATGTATCTTATTCCTGGGTTATGGGGTGCTCCTTTAAAGTTAATTAGCGGATTTCCTCCACCTATGAGCTACAGCGAATCTCCTAGTGGAATTGGGTTTTCTTCAAATGATAACTATTCAAAAAACACTAATGAAAACACCCATTCGGGTCCACAAGGACTACCTGTATTTCATGATTTAGATGAAGGTTTGGCATATGCTAAAAGTGTCAATAAGCCTACATTTTTAGACTTTACTGGTCACGCATGTATTAACTGCAGAAAGATGGAAGAAAAAGTTTGGGGAGAAGAGGATGTAATAAACATATTAAGAGATAGTGTAGTAATAATTTCACTTTATGTCGATGATAAAAGAGAACTTCCTGAAGATCAACATTCTGAACAAGAAATTGCTCCTGGTAAAATAATTAATGTCACCACAATTGGTGATAAATGGAGTGCTTATCAAGCCAAAACTTATAAATCTTTATCTCAGCCATACTATAGAATGTTAGATAAAAATGGAGACGATCTCTCCAATGGTTCTGCAGATTATCTCAACCATGGTAATAGACAAGATTTTCTAAAATGGTTAAGAACAGGGCTTAAGCAATACAAGAGCTCTTAAATGAGATCTATCTTCTTATTTATTGCCTTTTTTATTTATCTAATTTCATTTTCTCAAAATCCAGTAAATTGGAATATTTCTTATAATAAAAATACAGTTGTATTTAGTGCAGAAATAGATTCAAACTGGCACTTATACGCTGTTGATGTTCCTTTCCCTAATCAAGGTCCACTACCTACAATTGTGGAATTCAAAAAACAAAAAAACTATTTATTAAAAGGAAAGGTTTATCAAGAAAAACCAATTATTAAATACGATAAAGATTTTGGAATTGATGTGGCTTATTACCAAAACAAAACAAATTTTTACCAAAAAATTAGGCCTATTTCAGACTCATTTAAAATTCAGGGAAATATTAATTATATGGCCTGTGACGACAACCAATGTTTGGCCCTTGAAAAAATATTTAATCTACAGGTTAATCGTCAAGATTAGGGGATAACCATTTTTTCATGATAGATACATCTACTTTTTTCCGACTACTTAAATCCTCAACTTGATCCATTTTTATTTTTCCCAAACCAAAATATTTAGAATATGGATTTGAAAAATACCAACCAGAAACTGATGAAACTGGATACATTGCTAAAGATTCTGTTAACTTCACTCCTACTTTATTAGTAGCGTCTAAAAGATTAAATATGGTTTCTTTTTCCGTATGGTCTGGACATGCTGGGTATCCTGGAGCAGGTCGTATACCTTCATATTTTTCTTTTATCAGTTCTTCATTTGAAAACTCCTCATTACTATAGCCCCAAAAATCTTTTCTCACTTTTTGATGTAAATATTCTGCTGCTGCTTCAGCCATTCTATCGGCAAGAGCCTTAATCATAATAGAATTATAATCGTCTAGATCATCTTCAAATTTTTTGGCTATTTGGTCAATTTTTTTTCCTGCAGTTACAACAAATGCTCCTATATAATCTTTAATACCAGTAGACTTAGGTGCAATAAAGTCTGATAAAGACATATTAAAAGCCTTGGATGATTTCTTAGTTTGCTGTCGCAAGCAATGTGAAACTGCTAACAATTCACCACTTTCGTCGAAAATAAAAATATCATCTTCTATAGTGTGCGCTTCCCAAATTCCATAAACTACATCCACCTCCAACCAATTTTCTTCTATAGCATGGTTTAACATTTCTTGAGCATCCTTAAATAGTTTACTCGCCTCTTCACCTACTATCTCATCCTTAAGTATTCTTGGGTATCTTCCATGAAGCTCCCAAGTTTGAAAGAATGGGGTCCAGTCAATATAAGAAGCTATTTCCTTAGAGGATAAATCTTTTAAATGAAAAACTCCTTTTTGTTTTGGTGTTGAAGAATTAAAATTCTCCCAATCTATGGGAAACTTATTTTTCCTAGCTTCATCAATAGTTAGGTAAGATTTTTGGTCTTTCTTCTTAAAATGATAAGTTCTTAGTTTTTCGTATTCCGAGCGAATTTCGTTCAAAAAGTCTACTTTGGTATTTCCTAATAATTTCCCAGCTACTGGTACTGATCTAGAAGCGTCCAGGACATGAATTGTTGAACTAGATGGCAACTCTTTCTCTATTTTAACTGCAGTATGAACTCTGGATGTTGTAGCTCCGCCAATTAATAGTGGAATATGGACATCGTTTTTTTCCATTTCTCTAGCAACATCGATCATCTCATCTAAAGATGGGGTTATCAATCCACTAAGACCAATTATATCAACATTTTGTTTTTTGGCTTCTTCAATGATCTTTTTTGAAGGCACCATTACTCCCAAATCTATAATATCGTAATTATTACAGCCTAAAACTACCCCAACTATGTTTTTACCAATATCGTGGACATCTCCCTTTACAGTAGCCATTAAAATTTTCCCTTTGCTTATTGTCTTTCCACCTTTTTCTTTTTCAATAAAGGGAGTTAAATAAGCCACTGCTTTTTTCATAACTCTTGCAGATTTAACTACTTGAGGTAAAAACATTTTCCCTTCCCCAAAAAGATCGCCAACTGTATTCATTCCATTCATTAACGGACCTTCTATCACCTCTAAAGGCTTAGCAACTTTTTGTCTTATTTCTTCTACATCTAAGTCAATATGTTCAGTAATTCCTTTTATTAGTGCATATTCTAATCGTTCTTCTACACTTTTAAGCCTCCATTCGGCTGTTTTTTCTTCTTGTTTAGCTAATCCTTTAACATTTTGAGCAAATTCTAATAATGATTCTGTTGCGCCCGATGATCTATTGAGAAGAACATCTTCTACCTTCTCAAGTAAGTCCTTGGGTATTTCGTCGTAAACTTCCAGCATGGAGGGGTTTACAATTCCCATATCCATTCCTTCATTTATAGCATGGTAAAGAAATGCAGAATGCATGGCTTCTCGAACAGTATTATTGCCTCTAAAAGAAAAGGAAACGTTACTTACTCCTCCACTAACATGTGCTCCAGGTAAGTTTTCTCTTATCCATCTTGTAGCTTTAAAAAAATCTACTGCATTATTTTCATGCTCAGTCATTCCTGTAGCAACTGGAAAAACGTTAGGGTCAAAAATAATATCTTGTGGAAGGAAACCAACTTGATCTACTAGGATATTGTAGGAACGTTGGCATATTTCAATCCGTCTAATGTAAGAATCTGCTTGACCATTTTCATCAAATGCCATTACAATAACAGCTGCTCCATATTGGTTTATTAATTTTGCCTGTATCTTGAATTGATTTTCTCCTTCCTTTAAAGAAATAGAATTAACTACACCTTTTCCTTGAACACATTTAAGGCCAGCTTCAATTATACTCCACTTAGAGGAATCTATCATTACTGGTATTCTTGAAATATCAGGTTCGGCTGCCATTAGATTTAAAAACCTTTTCATAGATGCTTCTCCATCCAACATTCCTTCGTCCATGTTAACATCAATGATTTGAGCCCCACCATCTACTTGCTCTCTAGCAACATCAATTGCTTCCTCAAATTTTTCTTCCTTTATCAAACGAAGAAATTTTTTAGAGCCAGTAACATTGGTTCTTTCGCCAACATTTATAAAATTTATTTCTGGCGAAAAAATAAGCGGCTCAAGCCCGCTAAGTTTCATGAATGGAAGATTATCCCATTTGTATTTGTACTTTCCCTTATATTCCTTTAAAATACTCATTGTTAAGTTAGTTCTCTTGGTGAATATTTAGAAGCTAAATCTGCAAGTGCCTTAATGTGATCTGGGGTTGTTCCACAACAACCGCCAATAATATTAATTAAGTCATCTTTTAAAAAAGACTCTATTTGATCTACCATTTTTTCAGGAGTTTCGTCATACTCACCAAATTCATTAGGCAATCCGGCATTTGGATGAGCACTAATTAAAAAAGAAGCCTTTTTTGCTAAAGTTTTTAAATATGGATGCATATCTGCTGCACCTAAAGCACAATTTAAACCTATACTAAACAATGGGAAATGAGACATAGATATTAAAAACGCCTCACTGGTTTGTCCGGTTAAGGTTCTTCCACTAGCATCCGTAATTGTTCCCGAAACCATCACTGGTAATTTCATGGACCTAGATTCAAAAACTTGATTTACTGCAAATAAAGCAGCCTTAGCATTTAATGTGTCGAATACTGTTTCTATAAGAAGCAAATGAACTCCACCATCAATTAAACCATTTATTTGTTCTTGATAAGCTTCATTTAATTCATCAAAAGACGTATTTCTAAAACTCGGATCATTAACATCTGGAGAAATAGATGCAGTTCTATTGGTAGGTCCAATTGATCCAGCAACAAATCTAGGTTTATTGGGCTCCTTTACTGAAATCTCATTAGCTACCTCACAAGCTATTTTTGCACTTTGGAAATTTATATCATAGGCATAGTCTTGTAATCCATAGTCCAATTGAGCAATTTTTGTACCAGAAAACGTATTGGTTTCAACAATATCAGCTCCTGCTTTAAAATATGCAGAATGAATCTCTTTTATAATATCAGGTCTAGTTAAACTTAATAAATCATTATTTCCTTTCAAAGGGCTTGAATGATCGTCAAACCATCCTTTTCTAAAATCAGATTCCTCTAAAGTATAACGCTGAATCATTGTTCCCATTGCGCCATCTAACACCAAAATTCTTTTCTTAGCTATTTCTGTTATACTACTCATTATTGGTCAAAAAAAAATCTCTTTCCTAGGAAAGAGATCAAAGTTTAGTAAATCTTTATCTCTTATCTTGATATTTAAATCTGGATTTAGCACCTTCCTAATTGGGGTTGCTAAGGTTTCAAAGGGCCTTTTCCCTCCACCTTTCTTGATAAGTACTAAAGAACTATTTGTAAATATAATTATAAGAATTCTAAAAACAATGAAAAAAATCAGTTTGGCTTAAAAGATTTATAAATATTAAAAATGTTTTTTCTAAATAAGAAAAAAAGAAGAATATATGGTACAACCATTAAAAATAAAATTCCAGTATTTAGTCCATTTCCAATTGTTAAATCATCTTGAGTACTATTTATTATTTGAGCTCTACAAGTAGAACAACCCTGTGAAAAAGATTGTAATTGAAAAATCATCAACAAAAAAAACAATATGAAAATGTAAACTTGTTTCATACGTAGTAAGGAGATATTAAAAAATATACTACAACTCCGGTCACAGCAACGTAAAGCCAAACTGGATATACATATCTAGCTAGTTTTTTGTGTATACTATATTCTGCAATTGAGGCTCTGTATGCGGTATATAAAATAAAAGGAAGTGATAATCCTGCCAAAATTATATGGGTTGATAGAATGAAATAATAAATATATTTAATGCTACCTTGACCTCTAAAAACTGTACTTTCTGCTAAAAGGTGGTGCGCTATATAAGACAATAAAAATAAAACAGATAATAAAATAGAAAGATTCATAACTCTCTTGTGAGAAATATACATTTTTGACTTTACAAAAACTAAACCAAGGATTAATAAAACTGAAACAGTTCCATTAATTAATGCATTCAATAGAGCAAAAATATGTGGATCGAATCCTACCTCAATGTTTAAATTTAGTTCGTGAAGTATTACTACTGCAAGAAATACCACAGAAGAAACTGATAAAATAAAAATATTAGCTTTTTTATCATTTTTAGTTAAATATGCAATAGGTAAACTCATTTTAATTGTTTAATCAATAAAATTAAATTAAAAATATTTAATATTAAGAATTGACTAATGAATTTAGAGAAGTGATTGGATGTGCTGAACAATAATTGGAATATTTAAAGAATCTGTACCATCGTAATAGCCTCTTATTCTATTAAATTGATCTATTAAAATTAGATTTTCAGAATGCAAAAATCCGCCTGGGGCTAAAGCATCTTCTTGATTTGGAACCAAAAAACCATTTACTCCAAGTTCGTATATAGCGCCTTGGTCTCCAGTTAACATGTTCCAATTAGTAGAATCGACATTATAGGATTTGGCATATTCTAACAGTTTTTCTGAAGTGTCTTTTGAAGGATCAACAGTAAAAGACAACAATTCAATATCTGAGAGACAGTTATCATTAAGTAAACTTTGTATTTTAACCATATTAAGCGTCATTTTAGGACAAATGGTTGGACAACTTGTAAAAAAGAAATCTACCAGTTTAATTTTATTGTCAAGCTTTTTAGAGGAAATGATTTGGGCATTTTGATTTATAAAAGACCATTCAGGAATTTCATGGTACAGGGTGTCTTTGTCTATAGAAACATCAAATTCTTTGTTTCCATAAATTGGCAACTCTTTTAACTCTGGTTTTTGCTGTTCTTCTTTTAAAAGCAAGCTTATTTCTTTAGTAATTCTTCTTATTTCTCCAAAATTATATGTAAAATATTTCCCTCTTATTTTTTGATTTTTATCTACCAACAATGTCATTAAGTGCGCTTGCCTTTCGAAGCCAAAAAGCGTGTCTTTTTTTGTCCATGGATTGCCTTTTGTAAATTCATTATCGAAATATGGTATATATTTTGACGCAGTCATTATCCATTTTTCACTGTCAATTTTATTAAAATCTCTAAACTGCTTAATACGGAAATCAACATCTTGAGTTGATTCTATAAAGGAGGTAACTACAATAACATCGTCAAAACCAATATTGTCTACCAATTCATTATAAATTTTAATCTTAAACCACTCTAATCTAAAGGGGCATTTTTCAAAATCAGTAGGGCATTCTACAGATAAAAAATTATATAAAATAATTTTGTCATTCCAATCACATGAAGAAATTGTATCTCCTTTATAGTCAACTATACTGAAAGGATCATTTAGTTGACCGAAAACAGGTTGTGATTTATATGATGTGTCACCAAGAAGTAAAAAACCAAGTGATGATAAAAAAGCTCCAAAAATAAGAGCTAAAATTAAAAAACCTTTTCTACGAGAAATCACTGTAATTATGGATTGATGCTATTGACACCTTGAAAAACTTCATGCCAGTAGCTAGATTCTGTTAAACAGATAAAAATAAGATACAATATGAATAAAATATAAGGAGCTAATATTAACCATTTAAAACTTTTTCTTTCGTCACCCAAATGCATAAATATCAAAACAATATAAGCCGCCTTAACCACTGTAAGAACTAAGAAACCAACTTTGACATATGGCCAAAGAAAATTGTCTTCACCCACAGAATCGTATTGTTTAATAAATGCTCCAATAAGAACTTCTACAATAGTAATTAGGGTGAGAATCCCAGTTACTTTCCATATCTTTTTTCTTATAACAACACCCTGAGCCTCATTATGATTAGCTGATATAGAATAATTATGATCTTGTATTAAATCGTCTCTTTCCATTATTTAATAATTATTACAGTAAATAGAAAAATGTAAAAACAAAAACCCAGACTAAATCAATAAAGTGCCAATAAAGTCCAACTTTTTCAACCATTTCGTAATGTCCTCTTTTATCGTAAACACCTCTTAAAACATTAATTAAAATTATAAAATTAAATACTACACCGGAAAAGACATGAAATCCATGAAATCCAGTAATAAAAAAGAAAAAATTGGCATATTGTGGAACCAATGGTGCATATTCATTTTCTATTAAATTGGCACCTTGCATTGTTGCAGTAGCACCATCAAATAATGTTTTTGCCTCTGCACCTGAAACTGTCAGCCCTCTTCCCATTCTTAATATTAATTCATTTGCAGCGTTGTAATCTACCACAGCCCAACCATCAAGAGTAAGTATAGAACCGTAATGAGTTCCATGAATAAAATGATACCATTCCCATCCTTGAGAACCAACAAAAAACAAGCCACCAACAACAGTTAATAAAAGCCATTTAATCACTCCTTTTTTATCCAGCCTATGTCCAGCCTCAACTGCTAATACCATTGTAACAGAACTAACAATTAATATAAATGTCATTAAAGCGACATATAACAATGGATAACCATTTCCTAAAAATGGCATTGCGTTAAATGTTTCTTCACCAATTGGCCATGAAGGAGCCTGATGTCTAGCAAAACCATAAGCTGTTAAAAGACCTCCGAATGTCAATGCATCAGAAACTAAAAACATCCACATCCACTGTTTACCATAAGAAATTCTAAAAGGAGAACCATTGCCTCCCCACAGTTCTGTTCTACTAATATTTTCTGTTTGTCCAGCCATTTATTTAGATTAACAGTACAAGTTTAATTAATATATTCTAAAAATACATACAAGTAAAGCCATAAAAGTCCTACAAAATGCCAAAAAACTTCTATAGCTTTTAGTCCAGAAGTATTTTCAGAATTGTAATACCCTTTATTTGCTCTAAAACTAACAACCATAATTCCAGAAATTGACATAATTAAATGCAAAAAATGAATAAAAGTAAGTACCCAAACAAAACTACTAGAAACATTAGAGGTTTGGTAAAACTCTGCATACTGGCTAGCATTGAGTTCTTCCTTAGTTCTTTCCCAAAAATTATTTTTAATATGGATATTTATTCCAGGCTTTAATTGAAAAAACCCCTCAAAATCTGACACAACTTGGTCATTTAATAGTACCTGACCATTTTTAACAGTGTATTCATTACTTGACTGGTACACTTTTTGACTAATCGCATTTCTCTCCTCAACTGACAGCTCTTTGGCTGGGAAATACAACTTTTTTTTATTGTATATTAAATCCTCTCCATTCAAAGCAATTGAAAAATCTTTCCCGTACTTTCCCTTAAGCATGAAAAATGGCTGGTCATTGCATACCCCAAAAGAAAACTTAAACAATTCATCTTTTTGGCCCTCAGAGAGTGAGGAATTAGTTATTGTAAGACCAGAACTGGACATTACTAATTTTGAATTCTTCTTTACATTATAAATTGAATAAGGATTATCGTAATTAGACAGTTGCAGATTAGAGCCCTGGAAACTAGTTCCATAACCGCAAATTTGTCTTAAAAATGTTTTAAGTTCATCCACAGAATTACCCTCCATTACTTCCCCTTTGAAAATATAATTCTCCCCATCGTATTCAATTGGATCTTCCCCGTTATAAACAATGTAAGATTGACCATATTGACCATAAACAAAAGTGATAAAAGACTTAATTGCATTTCCTTGACTGTAGTATTTACTCCACCCTTTAAATTGAAAAAATCCAAATGCCAATGAAAAAACCAGGGACAAAACAAGCAAATACACAGTTCTTTTCTTGTCTGACTTCTTTGCTTTTTTAACTGCATAGTACATAAAAACACTACTTATTAAAATTAAAAAAGTACTTACTTTAAAGGCGAAAGGAAGGTTAATATTTACCCAAAACTTATCCATTTTCCTAACTAATACCGCACTAGAAAGGCCTGCAAAAAGCATAAGACTTGCAATAAGTCCTACTATTACAATGGCTATGTAAACCTTTTCTCTTTGTTTATTGGAACTAAATTGTTGCATATAGAAAAATTATATCTGATTAAAACAATACATGGTAAATAAAATTGGGAGATACAAGAAAGACATGAACATCAATTGTGTTGCATACTTTTTGTCTAATGTGAAGTAAAGTTTAACTGATGGATAGTACATTATAAGACTAATAAGAACAGCTGTAATCATGGACCAAGACCCTGTCATCTCTGATGCCCAAGGCAGCATGGAGACTGGAATTAAAAATGCTGAATACAGCATTATTTGAAATGCACTTTTTTTATTTCTCTCTCCACTAGGAAGTAATCTAAATCCTGCTTTTTTATAATCATCGTCTAATTTCCAAGCCAAAGCCCAAAAATGTGGAAACTGCCAAAAAAATTGAACTATAAATAAAATACCAGCTTCTAATCCAAAATTGTCGTTTCCTGCAACATAACCAAGTAAAGGAGGAATACTTCCTGGAATTGCGCCAACAAAAACTGCAAATGGAGTTATCTTTTTTAAAGGTGTATAAATAACGGTATAAATAACCATTGCTAATAACCCAAGAATAAATGAGCTAGAATTAATACTAGCAAGAAGATACAAACCCAAAAATCCAGTAACAATACAGAAAGACAAAGCTTCTGTTATACTTAAAACTTTTGTGGGAAGTGGTCTAGACGAGGTTCTAGTCATCAATTCGTCAGTTTTATATTCTATAATTTGATTAAACCCATTTGAAGAGCCAGTGATTAGAATCCCTCCGAAAATTAAATTCAAAAAAACATAGGAAGTCAAGTCTCCATCTGCTAATAAAAACCCAAAAAATGCTGACATTACCACCAAGCTTGAAAGCCTAAGTTTTAGCAATGCTACATAACCCCGTATTTTTAAAGTGAATGACAATTTTGAAATAATTTCCAAACCAAAATTAATTTACCGCGAAATTAGTACAATTTCTTATTTATTATAGGATATGTTGAACGATTCAATCAATAATCTTGCTGATCTTGCCACAATCTGGACGAGATTCCAAAGTTAAAGACTTTATTAGCCTTGGTAAGCTCATTTAGGTCTTTAGAATTTAAAGAGTTTAACCTTACGAAAACCTTAGTATTGGTAAGTGCAGAAACCATATAAGACAATTGTACAATTAATAAATGTTGATTTATTAAATTGCCTTGACCAATTTTTTGGTAATAGTCTCCAGTCCTATCCACGTAAGATTCAAACATATTTCCTCCAAAATTAAGATTTGCAGAATCTATTCCATATTTCTGAAAATGGTACTGAACCGAGAAATCTAAATTGTTTTTTTGATAACCTATTAAAACTAAAAACTCTTCAAAATTTGATTCTAAAGGATGGGCCAAAGAATGATTTTTATGGCCGTAATTTTGTTTAGAACTTAAGTGAGAATAAGTAAATGGCCTAACAGAATTAAATTCCAAAATGGAATACAATCCATCTAATTTAAAAAGATCAAATGTCTTTATTCCAAACTGAATACCGTATTTATTCCCCCACCAACCTGTTCTATTTTTAATCTCACTAAATAAAAATTCATCTAAAATAAAACTTGAATAAATTAAATACTGCTTGTCAATTGTAAACTTAAGTCCTGCACCTAGAAGAGAATTATCAGCTGAGCCTATACCATATTCTACAGGCCTAAAAAACACAAAAGGATTGAAATAATTAATATCTGGCCCTCTATTGACAAGGGTGTCTTTGTCTTGCCAAACAACAGATTCAAATAAACTTAAATTCATCCATTTAGTCACATTATAACTCAGAAGGTGAGATGAGGCCCATTTAAGGTTTGAAAAACCTTGTGGAGATTGATCATCGTGTAAAGACCAAAGATTTACATATTTGACTTTCCAAAATGTAGATTCTAATTTCAAAAAGGGATAAACTGGTGCAAAATCTGAAAGCCAAAGTGATCTATACCCATCTCCAAAAGTATTTTTTTCGTTTCCTGCACTTATAGTGATATAATTGTTAATCTTATAAGAAATAACGCCTTGGATTATGGGCTTACTAAAAGACAAAGAATTAGTATCATCTATATATCCTAAGGAAGGAGCGTATGGTCTTTTGTAAGAAAACCTGGTGTCATCTACTGATCCTTGTTGATAACCAATTCTAATTTGGGAAAAAAAATTTGGTCTTAAAAAATTAAACTGAAAACCTGTTGAATAATTTAATTGTCTAGTGCTAGGAAAAACTTTAGGTGACTCTTGTAGAGAGAAAAATGGTAAAATAATAATCTTTGAAGAATCTTTAATAGCTGCATAACTCCATATTCCCTTTTGATAATTATTTGTTATGTTATTGTCAATTAGATACGGTTTTGATAAAGTATGCTTATTATCTTGCTGAAAGATATTCTTCTCCAACTTATATCTGCTTTGGATATCTCCGTAAACATATTGTTGTGAAAAGACATTAAAAACGGTTAATAGTCCTAGAATATATAGAATGCTTTTTTTCAATTTTTATTAATAATTGATTTTACAATAAAGTAAATAACTGCGATAAGAAAACCTGAGAAAACTACTTGAATAAACAACAATAAAGTTGGGTTATTTATATTTAAAAATAATTGTAAAAATAATTGAAACAGAACTACAATTAATCCATAAATAAAAATTGACAAAGAAGATTTAGCATGGCCAAAGCCAATTTTTTCAAAACTATGATGTATATGGTTTTTATCCGCTGTAAATGGAGATTTTCCTTTTAATATTCTTAAACTAAAAACCCTTAAAGTATCAATTAATGGATATGCTAAAATACTCAAGGCTAAAACTGCTTTATTCAATGACTGAACCCAGTTTGGAGCTAATAAATAGTTTTCATTAATTGCATTAATTGCTAAAACACAAAAAATTGAACCAATTGCTAAAGATCCTGCGTCACCCATAAAAACTCTTGCAGGATAAAAGTTAAAAAAAACAAAACCCAGCATAGTGCCAGATAAAACAAAAGAAAGAAGACTTAATGGAATATTACCAGAATAATAAAATAAAATACCGAAAAAAATAGAAGCCAATAAAGATACTAGTCCAGCAAGACCATCTAATCCGTCAATTAAGTTTATAGAATTGATAATTACTAAATAGGCAAAGATGCTTAATAAGTAACTTTGCCATAAATTAAGAGGATTTACAATGCCAAATATTCCATGCATTGATTCAATTCTAAGCCCTGCCATCACTACAAGTATAAACGCTACAATTATATGTGCAATCAATTTCTTCACCGGAGCAGTTCCTATAATATCATCTTTTACCCCAACAAAAAAAAGAAGGATTAGAGAAGAAATCAAAAACTTAAAATTAGACAACATACCATCAATAAAGTGATATTCTTCTGGAAACCAAAGAGAATAAGAAAATACTATGGCACCAAATATTACAACTCCTCCAAGAGTTGGAATACTCCAACGATGCATTTTCCTTTCTTCTGAAGGAGAGTCCACTAAGTTTTTAAGCTTAGCTACTTTTATTAAAGATGGCATTGAAAATAAAACAACAATCAAAGCGGTAAAAAAGCCAAAAATTAATATGTATAGTCCGCTCAAAATATAATTTTATTGGTCAAAGTAATCGTTTTTCAAATTAGTTCTCCAGCTGAGAAAAATATAATTTTCTGCTAAATTATTGTAAATCCTTGTAATATGACCAACAGATATTTCCATATTGGTCGCTTTATTCAGCATAATACCAATATTGGTATTTAAAAATATTCTGTTATTATTAGAGCTAATATTGAAAAGTGAATTTTCTAAAGGTTCAAAAATTTCACCCCCATTATAACTAGAAATAAAATTGGCATAATTATAGTTAAATCTTAAAAAAGATTTTTTGTAACAAAACTGTCCTCGAATTAATAATTCCTGAAAGCCCGAACCCAAAGGGTGGGCTAATTCATGACCCAAATGAGAATAGCTTTGATTAATCTGCCCTTGACTCATGGAATAAAGACTGGAAGGAGACGTATTCCATTCAATATTTAAAAAGGACTTAGAAAGCTTTAATGGGCTAATCCATTTAATTCCTAGTTGAAAACCATTAGAAAAAGACAAAGATTTAAATGCTATTTGATTGTATATTTTGATATTATCAAAAAATAAAAAAGACCAATTAAATCCATAAATAATATTGTTGGTAGTGTCTATATCTATTGTTTTTGTTCCCATTATTGGCAAATAGAAACTCAAATTTGGATTAATTTCACCTTTTTGAGCGTCAAATGATTTATAGACACCCCCTTCAAATAAAGAAATTGAAAACCTTTTGTTGGGAGAAAAAGATAATTGATTAAAACTTGTTGATTTGGGAATAAACAATGCTTCTGGAGTTGAAGCTGCGGGAATTCTTTCTAGGTTTTTCATCCATGAAGTAACATGTTTGTAAAGGATTTTTTTGTTAAATAAAAAATACTGCCCACTTATATAAGGATAATCTGGAGCATAATCCGAAATTAATAAAGACCGATATCCGTCTCCAAAAAAATGTCTTCCATGACCAATTTGTAAATTAATTTCAGGAATTGGAGAAAAACTTAAATATCCATTTGCCAAACTTGCGTCATGTCCATTTTCCTTAAAACGTTTAGACCTGCCTATTCCATAAGCAATTCCATCAACTCCCATTGTTGGATTTGCTCTATCATTAGACTTATTCTGAAGGTACAATGGATAAAAAAATTGATTTTCATAAAATCTAGTTTCAAATGAAAAATTATCACTTAAATCTCCAGTTATTCTAAATCCTCTTACATTACTATAATACCTATAATCCAGATCAATGTTTTGTTGTCCTAGAGTGAAATTAAAAATAGGATCTGCTGTAATATGAATATCTTCTTGAAAAACATCTAACAAGCTATGTTCAAATATTTTATTTCCAAGTTTGGTTCTATCTTTTTTTATTATGCTATCTGAGAAATATTGACTAGACTCTAAATATGGTTGAATTGAACTATGGCAGACTTTTTTGAATTGATTAGAATAATTAAAAGAAAAGCTACTGTTTTTAATTTGGGCACTAAGGGGTGTAACTAACCAAAAGCCAAGATAAAATATAGCAACTTTAAGGATTTTTTTTTCAGACATCATGGTTTTTTATATACCAGTCATAAGTTAATTTAATTCCATCTTTAAGACTAGTTTTAGCTTTCCATTCTAAGTTATGAATTTTACTAACGTCTAATAATTTTCTGTAGGTACCATCAGGCATACTAGAATCCCAATCTAATTCTCCATTAAAACCAGTAACTTCTTTAATCAAAAGAGCTAAATTTTTGATTGATATATCTTCCCCTGTCCCTACATTAATAGTTGGAGATTCATTGTAACTTTTCATTAAAAAAACACATGCATCTGCTAAATCGTCAACATGTAAAAATTCTCTTTTGGGATTGCCACTTCCCCAAATGCTTACTTTGTTAGTATTGTTAGTCTTTGCCTCGTGAAACTTCCTTAATAAGGCTGGTAAAACATGAGAACTTTTAAGGTCAAAATTATCATTTTCACCATACAAATTTGTGGGCATGGTGGTTATAAAATTACACCCATACTGTTCTCTAAAGTATTCACACATTTTTAATCCTGCAATCTTGGCTATTGCATAAGGCTCGTTGGTTGCTTCTAAAAGTCCAGTTAGAAGGTATTCTTCTTTAATTGGCTGAGCAGAGTTTTTGGGATAGATACATGAAGACCCTAGAAATAGAAGTTTTTCAACGCCAAACTGGTGAGCATTTTTTATCACATTAGTTTGAATCATTAAATTATCATATATAAAATCTGCTTTGTAGGAACTATTGGCTAGAATCCCTCCTACTTTGGCTGCTGCCAAAAAAACAAACTCAGGACTTTCCATTTTAAAAAAATTAATTACATCTTCTGATTTTCTTAAATCCAATTCTTTGGAAGACTTTAATAATAAATTAGTATGCCCCAAGGATTGTAATTTTCTAACTATAGCGGAACCAACCATTCCGTTGTGTCCAGCAACATAAATTTTAGAATTTTTTGAAAACTCCATTATTTTTTTAAACTTTTTTGAAAAGAACTATAATCGACACTCACCATTTCTTTTACCAAAGATTTTAAATCATATTTCGGGTTCCAGTTTAATAACTTTTTGGCTTTTGAAGCATCTCCAATAAGCAAATCAACTTCCGTTGGTCGGTAGTAATTAGGGTCAATTGAAATAATTACTTTATTAGAAGATTTATCAATGCCAACTTCTTTCACTCCTTTTCCGTCCCATTTTATATCTATCCCCAATTCCTTAAAAGATAAATTACAAAACTCTCTAATGGTTGTTGTTTTACCAGTTGCTAAAACAAAATCTTCGGGCTTTTCATGCTGAAGCATTTGCCACATTCCTTCTACATAGTCTTTAGCGTGTCCCCAATCTCTCTGGGCATCTAAATTACCTAAATAAAGCTTTTCCTGAAGACCAAGTTTAATTTTTGAAGCAGCTCTAGTTATTTTTCTAGTGACAAAAGTTTCTCCTCTAATTGGGCTCTCGTGGTTAAATAAAATTCCATTACAAGCAAACATTCCATATGCTTCTCTGTAATTTTTTACAATCCAAAAAGCATATAATTTAGCAACCCCGTATGGGCTTCTTGGGTAAAATGGAGTAGTTTCAGTTTGAGGGACTTCTTGAGATTTACCATATAGTTCAGAAGTAGATGCTTGGTAAAACCTTACTTTATTTTCCATCTTTAGAATTCTAATAGCTTCTAAAATTCTTAAGGTTCCTAGAGCATCTGAATTTGCTGTATACTCTGGGATTTCAAACGAAACTTTGACGTGAGACTGGGCTCCAAGATTGTAAATTTCTTCTGGCTGTACTTCCTGTATTATCCTTATTAAATTGGTGGCATCAGTTAAATCTCCATAGTGAAGAAAAAAATTAACATCTTGATAGTGTTTGTCTTTGTATAAATGATCTATTCTAGAAGTATTAAAAGAAGATGATCTTCGCTTTACACCGTGTACTTCGTAATTTTTTTCCAACAACAGTTCTGCTAAATAGGCACCATCTTGTCCCGTAATACCAGTAATTAATGCAACTTTCTTCATTATTCTACAATAAACCAATTATTTGTTAGTCTTGGACGATTATATACCATCTCTTGTTTTGTTTGTAAATCTATTAACTTTTTTCCAGCATATTTAGCTATTGCATGTCCAGCTGCAGTATCCCATTCCATAGTTGGTGCAAATCTTGGATAAACATCTGCACTTCCTTCTGCTACCAAACAAATTTTTACAGAACTACCCATAGATACTATTTCTACATTCTCTTTTTTTTCTTGAATATTTTCAAAATATTCTTTGGTTTCTGGACTTTGATGAGATCTACTGCCAACTACTTTAAAAACAGTTGATTTTTTGGCCATTGGTAATAGCACTTTTTCATCATCTATCTCTCTGTAGGATCCTTTGGAAGAGCCATAATACAACCATCCTTTGACAGGGACAAAAATAACTCCTAAAATTGGCACTCCATCTTTCACCAATGCAATGTTAACGGTGAATTCTCCATTTCTTTTTACAAACTCTTTTGTTCCATCTAAAGGGTCTACTATCCAAAGTAATTCCCAGTTTTTTCTAACCTTGTAATCTGTTAATTTTCCTTCCTCACTCAGGATTGGAATATTGGTTTTTGAAAGATATCCTTCAATAATTTCGTTGGCTTGTTGATCAGCAATGGTCAAAGGAGAGTTGTCATTTTTGTATGTAACAGAAAAATCTTCACTATAAATTTGAAGTATTTTCTCCCCTGCTTTTATAGCAGCATTTTTGGCAATTTCCAGCCAATTAGATTCATTTATTATTTCTTCCATTCAATCCAAAATTAGACCTATACCAGGTTCTCTCATGTAAATAATAAATTGGCATTTTCACAAAAAACTCAATTCCTCCAACTGTCAATCCAGTTAATGGATCTCCGGTGATAATCCATGCAATAATAATGGTTGTTAAAGTTGCTGTAAATCTCCAAGTAAATGTCTTAGCCAAATGTCTTTTTTTACTTCTTTCCATACTAGTATTTATTGGAGGATGTGAAATCTTTCTCAATTGGATGCCAAGTTGTTTTTGCCTCCATAAAATTTTTAACAATATATGGAGCCTCAAATTCACTTTCTTGAATATTATATTGTGAAATATCCACTACCCTTTTTAAGTTATTGGTCGCTTCAAAAACCATTTTATCTTTTAATACTTTATTCTCCAAATTAAGCCCAAGAGCATTAACATCCATATGTTGGGCCAAATGTGGCGCTAATTCCTCTTTTTCACCTGTAACAATATTAACTACGCCATTAGGAACATCAGAATTTGAGATTACTTCGGCTAAAGAAATTGCACATAATGGCAGTTTTTCAGACGCTATGCTGACCGTCGTATTTCCAGAAACTATCACGGGAATAATTGAAGATATTAACCCCAATAATGAGCTGTCTTCAGGTGCAACAATTGCTACTACACCCATTGGTTCTAAAATTGTAAAATTAAAATGGGAGGATGCTACTGGGTTAACAGACCCAAATATTGGATTTATCTTATCTGCCCACCCTGCAAAATAAATAATCCTATCTATACTTTGATCTATTTCTAAAATTGCTTTTTTTGAATCGACTCCTTGAAGAATTAACTCTTCCAAAAATTGGTTTTTATTTCCTTCCAGCATTTCTGCAATTCTATATAATACCTGACTTCTGTTATAGGCAGACTTATTAGACCAACTTTCAAATGCATTTCTTGCAGACAAAACCGCATTTTTTATATCTTTTTTTGAGGATAGGCAAACATTTGCTAATGGAATATTGTCTTTTTTTAATTGAGTATATCTTCCCGATTCAGTCCTAGGGAACTTACCATCAATAAAAATTTTATAGGTTTTTAAAATTTTAATTCTTTTTGACATTATTCTAAATTTAAATAAGGACTAAGACCGTGTAATCCACCCTCTCTACCATGACCGCTTTCTTTGTATCCTCCAAAAGGGGAGGTTGGATCAAATTTATTGTATGTATTTGCCCATATTACACCTGCTTTTAGTTTAGATGCTAAATTAAATGCCTTTGAACCTTTATCTGTCCAGACACCTGCAGATAATCCAAAAGGAGTGTTATTTGCTTTATTAATTACTTCTTGAGTTGTTCTAAAAGTTTGCACAGCTAAAACTGGTCCAAAAATCTCTTCATTAGCAATACTATGAGATTGAGAAACATTGGTAAATAAAGTAGGTGGACACCAATACCCACCATTAGGTAGTTCACAATTTAACTGGAAAATATCTGCCCCCTCTTTCACTCCAAGGTCAATATATTTATTGATAGTTGATAATTGTTCTTTAGAATTTATGGCTCCAATATCCGTATTCTTATCAAGCGGATTACCCACAACCAAGGACTGCATTCTATCTTTCAATTTTCTTAAAACGAGTTCATATACAGATTCTTGAACAAACAATCTTGAACCAGCACAACAAACATGACCTTGGTTAAAATATATTCCATTAATAACACCTTCAACAGCCTGGTCTAATGGTGCATCTTCAAAAATAATATTGGCAGCTTTACCTCCCAACTCCATTGTAGATCTTTTAGTGGTACTTGATATACTTTGCATAATAGACTTTCCAACTTTGGTAGATCCTGTAAATGCAATTTTATTTACATCGGGATGATTTACAATTAATTCACCTGTAGATCCGTCTCCTGTTATAATATTTACAACTCCTGGAGGAAGCTCTGCCTGTTGAATAATTTCAGCTAATAGAAGTGCGGTAATTGAGGTCGTCTCAGCTGGTTTTAAAACTACTGTATTCCCGGTTGCTAAAGCGGGAGCAATTTTCCATGCTGCCATCATCAGAGGGAAATTCCACGGAATAATCTGTCCTACAACTCCCAAAGGTTTTGGCGTTCTATTTGGGAAAGCATATTGAAGTTTATCTGCCCATCCTGCATAATAAAAAAAGTGAGCAGCAGCAAGTGGAATATCGATATCTCTAGATTCTCGAATTGGTTTTCCACCATCTAATGTCTCTACAATAGCCAATTCTTTAGACTTTTCTTGAATAATTCTTGCAATTCTATAAATATATTTTGCCCTTTCCTTTGCTGGCAATTTTCCCCAATGCCCATTAAATGCATTTCTTGCAGAATTGACTGCTAAATCAACATCTTTAGACTCAGCATGAGCAATCTTAGTGAGTTGCTGTTCATTGGAGGGGTTAATGGATGGGAAATATTTTTTTGAAATTGGTTTTTGAAACTGGCCATTGATAAAAAGCTGATACTCTTTTTTAAGAGATATGTCCTCTATACTTTCAATAGAAGGTGAAAAATCCCATTTTCCATTGTACTTAAGTGACTTTATTTTAGAACTCATGGACTAATCTTTTGAAAAATAATTATTGGATTGATAGAATCCTGTTTTTTGTTTTAAAATCTGCATTAAAACATCATTGGCTAAACTACTAGCCCCAAATCTAAACCAATGTTTATCCAACCACAAATTACCTAAAGTTTCTTTTACCAATAATAGATATTGAAGCGCTAGTTTAGAATTAGAAATTCCTCCAGCAGGTTTCATTCCAACCATTTTTCCAGTAGTATAATAGTGGTCTTTAATTGCTTCCAACATCACAAGTGTTATTGGCAAAGTTGCGGCAGATTTAATTTTGCCAGTAGAGGTTTTTATAAAATCTGCACCTGCTTTAATTGCAATTTCGCTTGCTAATCTAATATGGTCATAATCTCCTAATTCTCCAGTTTCTAAAATAACTTTCAACCTAGCATGGTTACCACAACTTTCTTTAATGGTTGCTATTTCATCAAAAACATAATTGTATTCTCCAGAATGAAATTTCCCTCTACTAATAACCATATCTATCTCATCTGCCCCATTGGAAATAGCTTCATTTGTTTCTTGGATCTTAACCTCTATTGACGAATTTCCACTTGGAAATGCTGTTGCTACACTTGCTACTTTAACTTCACAATCTTTTAGAAAATTTGAAGCGGTTTTTACCATATTTGGGTATACACAAACAGCGGCAACATTTGGCAAATCAGGCAATTCTTTGTGAAGATGGGTCGCTTTATAACAAAGTTGTTCAACGCTCTTTGTTGTGTCCATACCCTCTAAAGTAGTCAGATCTATCATGCTCAAAATCATTTTTAGACCTTGAAACTTGGCTTCACTTTTCAAACTTCTCTTAGTAATTCTTGACACTCGATCATCTATGCCCAATTTATCTACTTTTGTTTTTAAGTGTAATTTCATTGAAATTGAAAAAATTCTTCTTACCAAAGATAATGATTCGTAGTTTAATGTTATATTTTATGGATTATTAATAATATTTAGAAATATTTTATGGATAACCTTTTTTCCTCCAATCATGAATTAATTTCAAAAGCTGAAAAGGAAAAGCTATTGAAACAAAAAGGAATTTGCCTTTGGCTTACAGGATTATCGGGTTCTGGCAAAACTAGTATTGCAAAAACTGTATCTAAAAAATTACACATTGAAGGTTTCATTACCAAAGTACTAGACGGGGATAATATTAGACTTGGGGTTAATAGGAATTTAACTTTTAGCGATGAGGACAGAATGGAAAATATAAGAAGAACTGCAGAAATATCTAAATTATTTGTGGATTGTGGTATTGTTACCATATGCTGTTTGGTTAGTCCTAAAAAAAACATGCGAGATATAGCAAAGAAAATTGTTGGAGACAAAAACTTTCATGAAGTATTCATAGCCACTTCACTTGAAGATTGTGAAATTCGAGATACTAAAGGCTTGTATCAAAAAGCTCGAAGTGGAAAAGTTTTGAATTTTACGGGGGTTTCCTCAAGTTATGAAACACCTATAAAACCTAGCTTAATTATACCTACTAAGGAAATAAATATTGAAGAATCCTCTGAAATTTTATATAAATTTGTTTTTCCATTAATTAGTGAATTAAGATGAATAGATACCATTTAACTCATTTAAAAGAGTTAGAAGCTGAATCAATCTTTATTATTAGAGAAGTAGTTGCTCAGTTTGAGAATCCTGTTCTTCTTTTCTCTGGAGGAAAAGACTCTATAGTTTGCCATCATTTGGCAAGAAAAGCATTCTACCCTGCAAATGTGCCTTTTCCACTAATGCATATAGATACAGGACATAACTTTGAAGAACTTTACAAGTTTCGTGATGAATTAGTAAAAGAAACAAATGCAAGACTTATTATTGCTTCTGTTCAAAAATCTATTGATGATGGCAAAGTCAAGGAAGAAAAAGGAATTAATTCTAGTAGAAATAAACTACAGACCACTACTCTTTTAGATGCAATTGAACATCATCAATTTGATTGCGCAATGGGAGGAGCTAGAAGAGACGAAGAAAAGGCTAGGGCCAAAGAAAGATTTTTTTCTCATAGAGATGATTTTGGACAATGGGATCCAAAAAACCAAAGACCAGAATTATGGAATTTATTTAATGGTAAAAAGAGTTTTGGTGAACATTTCAGAGCATTTCCTATTAGTAATTGGACAGAAATGGATATTTGGCAGTATATACTACAAGAAAAAATAAAAATTCCTTCTCTATATTTTTCACATCAAAGAGATTGTTTTATTAGAAATGGTGTTGTTATGGCTAAAACGAGTTTTACTCTAACAAAACCAGAAGAGGAAATTACTAAGATGCAAGTTCGTTTTAGAACTATTGGAGATGCTACTTGTACAGGTGCAACTATTTCAAATGCTGACAACCTAGAAAAGATTATAGATGAAGTAAGTTCTTCAAGAATTACAGAAAGAGGAGGTAGAGCTGACGATAAAAGATCTGAAGCTGCTATGGAAGATAGAAAAAAAGAGGGCTATTTTTAAAAATGAGTGACCAATATTTAAATATGGATCTTTTACGCTTTACTACTGCAGGAAGTGTAGATGACGGGAAAAGCACTTTAATTGGTAGATTGCTTTACGACAGTAAATCTATTTTTGAAGACCAAATGGAAGCCATTGAAATTGCTAGCTCAAATAAAGGAGAAGAAAAAGTAAATTTAGCTTTACTTACCGATGGATTAAGAGCAGAGAGAGAGCAAGGAATAACTATAGATGTCGCATACAGATACTTCGCAACTCCAAAAAGAAAATTTATAATTGCTGACACTCCAGGTCATGTTCAGTACACTAGAAATATGGTCACAGGAGCAAGCACTGCCAATCTAGCAATCATTTTAGTAGATGCTAGAAAAGGAATTGTTGAGCAAACTAAAAGACATTCTTTCATTGCTTCATTATTGGGAATTCCACATATTATTTACTGTATTAACAAAATGGACTTAGTAAACCATGAAGAAGAAGTTTTTGAAAAAACAAAAAAAGAATTGGTTGATTTCAGCTCTAAGCTAACCACAAAAGACATTCGATTTCTACCCATAAGTGCTTTAAATGGCGACAATGTAGTAAACAGATCTAAAAACATGAATTGGTACGAAGGAAGTACATTATTACATACTTTGGAAAATATTCATATAGCCTCTGATCAAAACCTTATTGATTGTAGATTTCCAGTACAACATGTTATAAGACCTCAAAAAGAAGAGTTTCACGATTTTAGAGGATATGCAGGAAGAATTGCAGGCGGAGTTTTTAAAAAAAATGATGAAGTCGTATTGTTGCCTTCGGGGTTTCAATCAAGAATTAAATCTATACAAATATTTGACAATGAATTAGAAGAAGCCTTCGCTCCAATGTCGGTAACCATGACTTTAGAAGACGATTTAGATGTGAGCAGAGGGGATATGATTGTTAGAGTAAAAAATCAACCTGAAATACTTCAGGATATAGAAATGATGGTTTGCTGGATGGGAGAAAAGCCACTTTTAAGTAGAGGAAAATATACTATTAAACACACCACTAATGAAGTTAGATGTATAGTTAAAGAAATCTTATATAAAGTAGATATTAACTCCCTTCACAGAGACACTGAAGATAAAAGCATCAATTGTAACGATATAGCAAGAATAGCTGTTAGAGTAACAAAGCCTTTATTTGTAGATAAATACAATATTAACAGAACTACAGGAAGTCTAATAATTATTGACGAAAGCACCAATAATACAGTAGGGTCAGGAATGATAATTTAACTAATTCTAAACTTAATTGGAAGCGTGAATCTTGCGTTTACAGCAGTCCCTCTTTGTTTGCCTGGAGTCCATTTAGGCATGGATTTAACTACTCTCTGAGCTTCTCCATCTAAAGTTTTGTGAACGCCCTTTACTATCTTGACATCTTTAATAGTTCCGTCTTTCCAAACTACAAACTGAACAAAAACTTTTCCCTGAATTCCATTTTCTTTTGCCATTTCTGGATATTGAATATTCTTTCCTAGGTATTCATAAAGCTTTTGCATTCCGCCTACAAATTCTGGATTTTCTTCAACAACATCAAAAATTTGCTCAACAACTGGTTCTGGTTCTTCTTCTACTTCAATTACAATATCTATATCTGCTTCTTGGTCAATTATAATAACATTGGTTTCTTCTCTTTCGTCTTCTTCTTCTAAAACTTCTACTTCTTCTGGTGGAGCTGGCGGCGGCGGCGGCGGCGGCGGCGGAGGTGGTGTATTGGGATTTATTTCAACCACTTCTTCATCTTCAAGTGCAGATAAGGAAGACTCAATACTGGCTCCCGCTAAATCAATCTTTTTATACTCAACAAGACACAAAATTATAGCAGTCACCAACACAAGTCCTGAAAGAACATAAACAGTCCTTGACTTCATGTCTTCTGCATCTACATCTAAATTTTTCTTTGGTTTCATATTATCTTGTAAAACTAACTAATTAAATTAAAATGTTCAAAAACCATACCATAAAGACAATTAACTAATAGTGTTTTGGTAATCTTCTGGCGATAATAATTCATCTAACTGAGAAACATCACTAATTTTTATCTTAATCATCCATCCGTCAACGTATGGATTTTCATTAACTTTTTCTGGATTTGTTTCTAAAGACTCATTAAATTCTAATATTTCTCCACTTATTGGCATGAAAAGATCCGAAACTGTTTTAACAGCCTCAACAGTTCCAAAAACTTCTTCTTTGTCTAGGCTCTCACCTAAAGTATCCACTTCTACATATACAATATCTCCTAATTCACCTTGTGCAAAGTGGGTTATTCCAATAGTTGCAATATCGCCATCTACTTTTACCCATTCATGGTCACTTGTGTATTTTAAATTTTCAGGAACGTTCATGATTTTAAATTTTTGACAAATTAACAAAAAAAAGGATTATCTCAGTTGAAATCTAAGAGCAAAACCAGCATTGGTATTGGCAGTTGGAAAAGAATTTGAAACATGTGGAGTATTTACCCTTCTATCAAAGTAAATTCTTAGCATTAATTGTTTGGTTAAATTATAGTCTCCTGAAAACTGAATGGTTACCGCAGTTTGACCAGCAGTATATTGATTTTGATTTTCTACAATTTTTCTAATAATGGTTTTATTGTCTCTAACAGCAACATCTAACCTCATTCTTAAATCACTTGGGTCAAGTGTTTTTCCAGCAATTTTAATGGGCAGTGATAATTTTCTCCAAGTATATCCAGATCCAAATTTAATTTCACTTCCCTTTATTTCAGTAATTTGATTATTGGCTAAGCTTAAAGAAATATTTCGATCTTTTTTAATTTCAAATTTGACGGACATATTGTTAGAGAGCGTAAGATCAACACCCAGTAATGGAGCAAATTGTTCTAAAATATTCATAGTCATAATTTGTTTTTGAGAAATGTAGTTTCCAGCAATATCTGTTTCAGTTGCATTTCCTTCACTATCCCATTGTCCACTTAGATTAGTAGTGTAATTTCCTAAAGAAAAATTGGAGCGATAAGCATGGGTAAAAGACAGCTTTTTTATGTATTTTTTAAAAGCTTTAATCTTTCCTAGACCATCAAAAGTAACTCTCCAATTAGGCAATGGAATTCTCTGGCTCAGTGGATTTATATTACTTAAAGTTGGTGACTCACCTAAATACGCACACATGAAAGCACCGATAATTACATCTTGCTGGGTACTGTCGTATCCCGAATAATAGCCAGAATTTTCAATATTGTTAGAAGCATTGGGATTTGATTGTGACATTAATTGGGATATTTCAGAACGGTAGGAAAGTAAATTTTCCCAAATCTGATTGGTTAAAGTAGTATCGTTCATAATGTCTTGACCAAAAGCAGTCTTCCATGAAATGGTAGAAGTGCTAAAAGATCCATTGAACTGATTATTTAATAGCGCAAAGGAATTGTTATCTCCAACACCCAAATTGGAAGTCCTGTTTTCCATTAGGTTTCTATCTGCAGAAAGGTCAATTCTTAAACTTTTAATTGGTTTTATAGAGGCTTTAAAAGTCATGTTTTCTGTATGATTCACTGCGTATTGAGTACTTATATATTGGAAATTATTGGTATCTACTAACCAATTATTTTCAGCTGCATGATTAGCAAAAATAAAATTAGTTTTATTGCCCAACATATCTCTCTCTTGGTATCCTCCTGATATAAACTCCATTCCTGGAGCTATCCATTTATCATCCATTCCAAGTAAACTAGTTTTATTTGCATATCCAGGAAGCATAATACCATCGTTGGTATTAAAAGTTGCATTAACACTTTTAACAGACATTAAAATTCTAGCAAACTGATCTAATACTTTGGTCTCTTTTTTTTCCTCTTTCTTAGTCTTCACTTCCTTTTCTCCACTTGGTTTGGGCTTTGGTTTTGACCCTCCTTTGGTTGTATTACTTCTTGCTCTTGACATTCTTGAGTTGCCATATTTTTTATTTACTTTCTTCAGGTAAGGGACTTTATTGTAAAGTGTTATAAAATTCAATTTTCCAGACCATGCAATAACCCTGGAATTTTGAATAATATTTCCAACTGAAAGTGTATCGTTATCTAAGGCTAGGGGTGCTCTAGTCCAATCAAAATTCCCGGTATATCTTGTGGTCAAGGAAATCCAGTCTGTTAAAGGGAATTTCTTAAAGGGCCATTTAAAAGACACATTTCCAATATGATTGTAGTTCATGTTCTCCCCAAATGTTCGAAGACTGTTATTAACTAGTTCTTGGTCTAATTCGTCATCGTATCCAAATATTCCGTAATCAATTTTCCCCGGTGTCTCTCGAACAAATGCTCCATTAGTTGCTTGTAAATCAAACTTTAAGTTTTTAGTTATATCGTATTTAAAATCATAATTCCTATCCCAATTAAACTGTTTGCCAAATTGAGGAATTTCAAAATTTTCTCCCCCAGGGAAATTATATCTTGTTGAAAAAATATTGTATGTCCTGTTCATATTGGATCTAACCGCAATTTGTTTTGGAAGTAAATAGATATTGAAATCTCTTACAAATCTTAACCATTTTGATTTTCTAAGAAATGAATTTTTCTTGAAGGGCTCGAACGGTTTTACTTTACTATTGTACAAGTAATTTACCGACCCTAAGTAGTTTCTTTGTAGATCCTGTCTTGTATTGATATCTCTGTGAGACAACTCGGTGAAAGAATAGTTTAAACTGAAATTTGAAATATCCCATGGCAAGGCTATTTTATTGGTGGGTTTTTTAATCCTTTTTACTTTAGTTGGCTCTTCTTCCTTTTCTTGTGTCTCTTCATTAGAGGCTAATTTTGAATTAATTTTTTTTGAAACTTCTTTTTTTGAAGGTCTACTTTTTTTCTTATTGTCAAACTTTATGTTGGTAAAATTAATAGACTTTCTCTCTGTTAAATCAATTCCATTGTAAAACCTGTCATTCCAAAAAACTTCCTCTTCGTTAGCCCCTCTTTCAAATAATAAATCCGGACTTAAAGGGTCATAAAGTGGTTTAATGACGTTTCTTGAATAACCTACATACATAGGTAAATTTATTCCAGATTGGTCACCAAAAAATTTGTCCAAATTTATAGTGCTGGAAGCATCTACTCCGTATATAAATTCTTGTTGTCTTTCGCTAACACTTTTTTCTATGCTTCCAAATCCAGGTGTAGAATAATTTCCAGAAACAGCCAAATCTGCAAAATCGGCTAAATTTGCTGTCATTCTACCAATTGCAGCCCAACCACCATTTTCATTAAAATCACTGAGTCTTAATTCATTAACCCATAATTCAAGACATTTTTCTAAACCATCATCTGGTTTCCATTGATTATTTGGGTCATTACTCTTAGGATTTCTTACTCCAATCATTATGGTTTTTAAGCCCTGCAAATTAGGATTCCCAACAACTGTAATATTAGAACTTGGGTTGTCAGGATCTGTTCTTGTAAATCTTTCAAAGTTGCTAGATTCAGTAAAGTTTCTATTCTTTTTTAAATCTTTTAAATGGTTTAAATTAACAGTCATATTATTTTCCTGTGGCCATACAGAACTTGCAGCATTGTTCCCCCATGGAGAAACTTTAATTGGCATTTCATATTCATAATAATTGGAAACAAAATCTGTTCCCAGTCTTATGAAAACTGTGGCTTCGTTGTCGTTAATAGGGTCTGAACCCGCATTAGATTCACCGTGAACAAACATTTGAATTTTATTATAATTTCTAATGTCTAAATTCACATTTCTATAAATTGCTCTTGAGTCTCCATCTTTTAATCCACAAACATCTAGAACCAAACTTTGCTCATTTTGCTGGGCTAGATTTGCAGTTTGATAGTTAGTTTCTCTTATTATTCCTTCTGGTAAAACATAATTAATTGGATCTCTAGTTCCATTATCTTCAAGATTTACAGCACTGACATTAAAAAAAGTATTGGCTTCTTCATTTTGAATAAATTCTCCATTAGACAATAAACTGCCCAAATATCTTCTCCATTCTCCTCTAATAAGCTCCAGTCTTGCGAATCTTAGAGTCACATTTTCGCTCCAACCGTGAAGGAACATTCTAATAAATCTTATAGATCTAAAATCTTGAATATCATTAACTCTTTTTGAGAATGAAGTCACCGGCACTCTAAACTGGTACCAATAAACTTCCTTTTGAGTATCTGGATCAATATAGAGAACCTTATCTGTAATGAAGTTTTTACCTACTTCCATTTTGTTAGGCTTAAAATCAATTTTATATTGGAAATAACTTTCAGATTCACTGAGGTTATTGTCGAGGTTTATATCTTCTACATTGGGAAGAGTAGATGCTGAAGTTGGATAGCGATCTGCATTCATAGTGTCCGACATTTCAGAGGTTGGAGAATTGCCTTCTGGACTATTATAATTTTTGTATCTGTCTCTTATACTTAACTCTTCTTGGTCATAATCGTCATCTCGATAATAGTTGAAATTATCTGCAGATGGGTCATTTAAAAAATTAGATAGGGTATTTGGATCAGAAATATGATTCTGTATTTTTGAGACATAATTATTGAAATAAGACAATTCTTGATTGTCAGATAATCCATCAAAACCAATGTCTTGAAATTGCCTAGAGGATAAATTATTGTCAAATGCATTGACAACTACCTGTGTATTTGGAACAACGCCCCAAGAAGTATATTCTAATTCGCTAGAATAGGCATCATAATCTCCATCTGGTGGCATTCCGTTTTCAAATGCCTTTCTACCATCTCTTAGCAAATCCTCAGAAACATTTCCTAAATTAAAGTAAAACTCACCACCAGAACTGTTCTCAGAGTCTTCATTAAAAGGGTCCATAACCCAAAACTGGATGAATTCAATGTTTGCTGCCTCGAAATCATTGGTAGTTAATGTTCTCATAATTCCTCCCCATCTTGTTTCTGGATCATTCAATTCTCCATTAGAAGGATTTATTCCCGAAGAATAATTACTAGATTCTACATCAAAATTATAAGGGCCTCTTTCTTTGGGATAATAAGAAATGTCAAAAACAGGAATATTGGTTAACTGCCCAGTACCTAATTGTTTATTTGGGAAAACCTCATCAACAAGCACTTGTCTCATAAGGTGATTGTCTTGAAAAGCAGAACCCTTAATATGGTTAGGGGTTAAAGAAGAGGTTCTACTATGAAATAAAGGGTCAATTACATACCAAGAAAACTTTGCTCTATTTTTACCGTAATTAATATCGTTGTACAAAGATGCCTCTGGGAATAGATCTGGTTGACCTTGAGGAACCGAAGCTAAAACCCAATTATTTATTGTTCTAATATCAATAGCACTTTGACTTCCTTCAAAATCATCTATGTAAGAAGATCCATTTTCTTGAGTAATATCAATAGCTTTATTGTGCCCAGGAATTAATGCTGCTAATTCTCCAGAAAAATTAACCATAGATTTTTTCTTGGTTTCAATAAATGGAAGCATATCCACCAATTTAGTTAATGAGGGTACTTCCTTTCTAAAGCCTCCATCCAATCCAAGCATAGTATTAGAAATTGGTTCGTCACCAGCATTAACCTTTGGTGTTAAAGGTCTTTCTTTTAATTTGAGAATTGTTGCACCAATATTAGCATCTTTATTAATCTTATAATCTAGATGAGTTCCAAGAAGTGTTTTCATTTGAACACTAAACAAAGAATTGCTTTCTAGAGAAATTTTGATTGGAGTTCCGGAACTTAATATTCCATCATCTAAAATCTTTACTCTTCCTAGGTTGTAGTCTACCATATATTGAGAACCTTCAATTAAAATTTGTCCACCAGCAGTAACCACCACAGAACCCTGAGGAATATTCATTGCATTTAATGAGATTTCCGAACTAACTGAGGACTGATAACTTCCTTTTATTTTAAATCTATTAATTTCAGGCAATTGCTGAGCTGCTGTTTTAGTACTGTCGTATAGCTGAGTAAAAGCTACTTTATCAATTATCGTAGAAGAAATACCTTCATTTATCATTTTTTGTTTTAAAGTTTTTCCAAAAGGTTCTACTGTGGTAAAATATAGTCTGCCATTTCTAGGATTAATGGTTCCGCCATTGGGGATTTTACCTTGAATGGAGGTTATTGGGACAAAATCAAATAAACCATCTTGGTACATTTGTTGTTGTTGATTTAATCTATCCAAATCTAAAAGTTGAATTAAAAGCTTGTCATCTACTCCAGTTTTAGGAATATAATTAATGTCGATTGAAGTAAGAGGATTATTGTACCATATGTCTAACCTGAAATTATTTGGGTCTACTTGATATGCGCCAAGAGAATAGACATTTTTCATCATTAAATCCCATAGCTTCTTCTTAGGATTTCTTACTGTAGACTTCAGTAATTTTAGAAACAAAGCACTTTGGCCAGCAACTCCATCGGTAGAAAGTTCTCCAACTTGGTAAGTTTTTCCTGCATAGGTATACTGGTAAGAAACTCCTAAAACTTGGTCGTTGTTGAGTGATTGATTTAAAGAAATAAAACCTAATACAGAATTGTAATTAAACTCATTTGAAGAAAGCATTCTTGCATTTTCCACCTTTTCAAATTCAATTCCTTGTTCCATATTATAACTTGGCCCTGATAGTTCGTTACTAGCATTTACATAATTTCTGACATTGGAGTTGGAGGTGATATTATTGTAAAGAGCATTATGACCATTATCGGGTACTGGGTAAGGTCCGGAATTCCACGATTGATTTTCTAAATGGTTCAACTTTGGCTCACCCAAATCCGTAAAACACAAAATATTTCTAGTGTTTTGGACCGTATTATTTCTATTGGTAACCCATACTTCAATTCGTTGGATTTGAACACCAGAAGTGATTAAAGGCAGTGTTCTCATGGACTGATCATAAGTTTCTCTATAATGAAAACTTAGAAAGAAATGTCGGTTTTCTTCATAGTTATCCGCATTTATCTCAAATTCATTGAGCTGAGCTCCACCCGAAACTTCAATTTCTTTTTTCTGACCTTTTTGTTGAGACAAAACAGTAGTGGCAGTTAATTTACCAAATTTCAGTTCTGATTTAATTCCAAATAAACTTTGACTACCTGAAATCAATGTGCTATTTAAAGGCAGGGTTACATTTCCCGCTTCTAGTTTTTGTAAAATATCGTCTTCTTTTCCTGAATAATCTAAATTTAACTGGTTGTCAAAGTCGAAGGTAGCTTCCGTATTGTAGTTAAATCCTAAATCCATTAAATCTCCAATTTTCCCTGTTAGATTCATTTGTATTTTTTGATCAAAATCGAAAACAGTAACGCTTCTATTTCTTTCTGGAAGTACAGGATTATCCGTACGGGATCTATTAAGTCCAAAGCTTAATTCAGCTGACCCTTGAGGTCTAATTTCAACAAAGTCACTTCCGAAAATCTTTTTAGCAGGTGGTTCATTGATTTTAATTTCGTCTTCTACAGTTTTATATTTATAGTCTGACATTTCATCCAGATTTTTTTTCCAAAAATCAGACATGGACTTTTCATGTTGCATCTTGAGATAATCGTTTAACGATACTTCACTTGATGGTCTAAAACTAAGAGAATCCCCAAGCAAAGAGTTAAATATATATTGGCCAGTTAGTGGATTGTAATTAACATTATTTTGAATATTCAGTGGCAGTTGAAAATCTATTAGGCCAAGAGAAAAATTGGTAGGGTCTAAAGGGTCGTTTATTGGGAAAATCAAATCTATTTCCGGAGAATCTAGTGCTATTGCAGGCGCATAAGGATATTGCTTAGCTTCGATCTTTAATCCAATTAGAATGATCAAAACAATTAGTAAAACTGCTTTACTTTTAAAAAAATTATTTTGCAATGTGTCTTTTTAAACAGCTTTAAGTGTCGTTTTAATAAGCTCTTCAACAGAAGAAATATCGTTGTTTTTCAATATCTCATCAATTGTGTTCGAAGCTTTTTTCTTATCTATACCCAAAACTACCAATGCAGATAACGCTTCATTTTTATAGGTATTGCCCAGAGGGGACAAAAAATCGCTATTGGATTCAATTTTATCCAACTTTCCTTTAAGATCAACAATAATTCTTTGTGCGGACTTCAGTCCAATTCCTTTTACACTTTTAAAAGCATTTACATCACTTTGATCAACTGCTTGAGCAACTTCTACTGGTTTCATAGATGATAAAACCATTAAAGCAGTACTTGCGCCAACTCCAGAAACATTAATTAGTTCTCTAAACATCATTCTTTCTTCCTCTTCAGAAAACCCAAATAATATATGTGCATCCTCTCTAACAATTAAATGACTAAACAGCCTTAATTTTCCTTTTGAGGGTAGCGAATCATAAGTGTTTAAGGAAATATTTAGCATATAGCCAACTCCGTTTACATCGATTACTACATGTGTTGGTGTTTTTGATTCTAAAATTCCTTGAATATGCGCTATCATAGTTCTTATTTACGGTTTTGTACATCTACCACTCCAAGAGTTATCATATTTAATATCTCTCTTACTGAAGATCCTATTTGTAGTACGTGAACTGGTTTTTTCATGCCCAATAAAACAGGACCAATTGCTTCTCTATCGCCCATTTCTTTTACCAATTTATAAGCTATATTACCCGCGCTTAAATTTGGAAAAATTAAAGTATTTGCACTTTGATTTGATAGTAAAGAAAATGGGAAAAAATCGTTAATTAATTCGTTATTAACCGCAAAGTTTGCTTGCAATTCTCCATCAACAACTAACCCGGGATGATTTTCGTGCAAAATTTTAGTTGCTTCTCTCATTTTAATTGCATCTGGTCCTTCATTTGACCCGAAATTTGAATAACTCAATAAAGCAATTCTAGGTTTAATTTTATATTGTTTTACAGTTCTAGCAACCAAAAGAGTAATATCTACAATTTCTTCTACTGAAGGATTAATATTTACAGTAGTATCTGCGAAAAACATTGGTCCATCTTTACTTATTAAAATATACATTCCTGCAATTTTATTTAGTCCTTTTTCAACACCAATAACTCTTAAAGCAGGGCGGATTGAGTCTTTGTAACTCCTTGTAAGTCCAGAAATCATTACATCTGCCATTCCGGTTTCTACCATTGCAGCTGCAAAATAATTTCTTTCCCTCATTAATTTTTTCGCTTCATAAAAAGTCAACCCTCTTCTTTTTCTCTTTTTATGTAAAATTTCAGCAAACATTTCTCTATGTTTTGATTCGCTTTCATTTCTAGGATCAATAATTTCACAATTGGATAAATCTAAATTGTACTCATCAATTATTTTTTGAATATTGTGTTTTTTACCCAGCAAAATTGGAATTGCAATTCCCTCTTCTAAAGCCATTGCCGCAGCTTTTAGGATTTTATAGTGGTCTGCTTCTGCAAAAACTACTTTTTTCGGACTTATTTTTGCTTTAGAGGTTAGGTTTCTAATGAATTTATTGTCTAAGCCTAGACGTTGCATTAATTCTAACTCATATTTTTTCCAATCCTTAATTGGTTCTTTAGCAACTCCAGATTCTATCGCAGCTTTAGCCACTGCGGGAGCAACCCAGTAAATTAATCTTGGGTCAAGAGGCTTTGGGATAATCTGGGTGCGTCCAAAAGAAATTATTTTTGCATCGTAGGCTTCATTTACTACATCTGGAACAGGCTCTTTGGCCAATTTTGCAATTGCATTAACAGCTGCCAGTTTCATTTCTTCATTAATTTTTGTAGCTCTAACATCTAGAGCCCCACGAAATATATAAGGAAACCCAAGCACATTATTCACTTGATTTGGATGATCTGATCTTCCGGTAGCCATAATCACATCGTCCCTTGTTTCTAATGCTAGATCGTATTCAATTTCTGGATTGGGGTTTGCTAAAGCAAAAACGATTGGGTTTTTTGCCATACTTTTTATCATATCAGATTGAACAACTCCACCCTTAGATAAGCCTAGAAAAACATCCGCATTAACAAAGGCTTTTTCCAAGGATATATCGGGGCATTTTTGGGCAAAGAACTTTTTGTTCTCATCTAAATCCTTTCTTTTAGCATGTATTAATCCTTTAGAATCAAACATGAAAACATTTTCTTTTTTAACTCCAAGAGAGAGATAAAGTTTAACACAAGACTGGGCAGAAGCACCTGCACCACTTACCACTACTTTAACTTTTTCAATTTTTTTATTGGCAATTTCTAACGCGTTTAATAATGCTGCAGATGAAATAATTGCTGTTCCGTGTTGATCATCATGCATCACAGGAATATCTAATTCCTTTTTTAAACGCTCTTCAATTATAAAAGCTTCTGGAGCTTTGATATCTTCTAAATTAATCCCTCCAAACGTTGGAGAAATTGCTTTAACAGTATCTACAAATTTATCAATATTGGTCTCGTTAATTTCAATATCAAAGACATCAATATCTGCAAATATTTTAAAAAGTAAACCTTTGCCTTCCATTACGGGTTTTGAAGCTTCAGGACCAATATCTCCCAAGCCTAGTACTGCTGTTCCATTAGAAATTACAGCTACCAAGTTTCCTTTGGCGGTATACTTGTATACATCTTCCTTGTTTTTGTGAATTGCCAAGCATGGTTCTGCAACTCCAGGAGAGTATGCCAACGAAAGATCTCTTTGAGAAGAATATGGTTTTGTTGGAACTACCTCAATTTTACCCTTTCTTCCTGAACTGTGATAATCTAGGGCATCTTTTTTCAATAGTTTTTTTGACATAAATTGAGTATTGTTAGCTAATTTAAACAACTGTTAACAATAGGATACATAAATACGTACTAATTGTGTAACAAAAAGATGTTAATGAAAAGGCTGGTATTGTAAATAGAGTTAGAAATAATAACTTTTAGAAGCTGCTTTTATTTTTAAATAATAATTAAAAAAATGACTTATAAAAAATCAACTTTAGTAATAAGCTTTTTATTATTTGTATTAAATATTATCCCACAAGGTGAATATATTCATGGAGGAGGAACATTGATGGACTGGGCAAATTTGAAAAAATATAAGAAAAAAAATGAAGCTTTAATAAAAAAACCTATTACAAATCGCATTGTATTTATAGGCAACTCTGTTATCGAAGGATGGGGATTATTAAGTCCAAGTTTTTTTAAAACTAACGTGTTTGTAAACCGAGGAATTGGAGGACAAACAACCCCTCAAATGCTAATAAGATTTAAACCTGATGTAGTCAATTTAAATCCAAAAGCAGTAGTAATTATGGGGGGAATCAATGATATAGCTGGAAATACAGGGCGAATAACTATTGCAAATACTGCTGAAAACATTATTTCTATGGCAGAACTAGCAATAGCAAATGCTGTAATAGTTTATATCTGCTCTACTCTTCCTGCAATTGATTTCCCTTGGTCACCAGGATTAAACCCAAGTGAAAAAGTTGTTAAATTAAATACTATTTTAAAAACGTATTGTCATAAAAATAATGCTACTTATATTGATTTCTATAACACAATGTCAGATTCCGTGGGAGGTTTAAAAGTTCCAAAATATACTTCTTCAGAAGATCTGGTACACCCAAATTTAGCTGGATATAAAGTTATGGAAAATATAGTTCTAGAAGTTTTAAATAAAAATTAACACTTGACTAATTAATTTTCTAAAATCAACTTATCGCTTTTTATCAGCTCATTAGCATTAAAAATTTGATAGGTATATATCCCTGGTTTTAAATTGTTCAGATCAATGTTATTTGAGTTAGATTTGAGTTTTAAAGAAAATACCTTTTTACCTGAAATATCAAATATTTGTAATGAATTATCAGCTGAAAGATTTGGGATTTCCAAGTTCCAAAAAGTAGTTGCAGGATTAGGATAAGCTAAAATACTTGCATCGTTGAATTCAGATAAATCCACAGTATTTAAAATATTTACATCCACGGAATCTAGAGGATTGTCATTTAAATCTAAAACATAATATCTTAAAGTTACATTTCCACCATCATAAAAATAAAAAGTCCCTTTCATTAAACAAGAATCTCCAGGCTGCAATGGGTTTGAAGCTGGTGTTGTCCAATCACTTCCAAAACAAGAATAACAAAGATTATTATCGCAAAATTGATCATTAAATAGGCTGTCATTTGAACTAAGAACAACTCTTCTGAATTTTATATCTTGAGCTGACGAACTAATATTTTGACAGTGCATATACACATCAAAACCTGCATAATCTTTAACAATATTTATCGTTTGACCATTATAAACTACGCCAGGATCATCATCCCAAAGAACGTTTATTTGAGAAATAGAAAACAAGGTGGATAAAACAAAAGTTAATGTAAATAAAATATGCTTCATGATTTTTTTTTCAAATATAAGGAATTAAACTTTCCATAATAGTTATATAAATTATGGTTATTTTTAGTAAATAGTTCTATTTTTATAGAAAGTCTTTAGGTTTTGAGAATAAACTCAATTTTACTAAAAGATTTTAAATCAATAAATTTTTATGAATAAATTTTTCTTGTCAATTACTTTAAGTCTAGTTATTTCTATAGGATTTTGCCAACTTCCTAACATAAACTTAAAAGACGTAAAAGGAGTAACAAAGAACCTTTCAAAATTCAGCAACAACGGGAAACCAATTATTATTAGCTTTTGGGCCACATGGTGCAAACCATGTAAGGCAGAATTAAATACAATTGCCGAAGAATACGATGACTGGATAGAAGAAACTGGAGTTAAATTAATAGCAGTATCAATTGACGATGCAAGGTCAAGTACTAGAGTTGAACCATACATTAATGCCCAAGGTTGGGAATATTTGGTTTTATTAGATCCTAATGGCGATCTCAAAAGGGCAATGAATGTTAATAATGTTCCCCATACTTTTTTAGTAGATGGTAATGGGAAAATTGTCTGGGACCACAATAATTACTCCCCTGGAGATGAAGAAGAGCTTTACGAAGAGCTGGTTAAAATAGCTAAATGAAAAAAATAATTCTATTTTTTTTAGCACTTAATTTTTGTTCTAACATCTTGAGTCAAGAAGACTCTCCAATTGGTGTAATTTCTGGAAATATTCAATCAATCGGTCAATATTATCAAGAAGATACTCTTATCAATGCTGCACTTCCAGATCATCTTTATGGATTCAATGGATTTGCCAATATAAATTTTCAGAAAGGAGATTTCAGAGCTGGATTAAGATACGAAAGCTATCTTAATACTTTGGAGGGATATCCAACATCATTTTCTGGTACTGGAATAGGATATAGATACTTGTCTTGGAAAAATGACAATGTAGGGGTTACAATTGGCAACTTTTATGATCAATTTGGAAGTGGAATGATCTTTAGAGCTTACGAAGAAAGACAGTTAGGAATAGATAACTCATTAGATGGAATAAGATTGACTTACGAACCTTTAAAAGGAATTTATCTTAAAGGAATGATTGGCAAACAACGACATTTGTTTGTGGATGGGTTAGTGAATGGAAATGGTATTGTAAGGGCTGTTGATGGAGAATTTAATCTTAATGAATTATTTGAAGATTCAACAAAAAACTCCAAGCTAAAAGCTTTTCTTGGAGCAAGCTTTGTTAGTAAATTCAATGACGATAATAAAACACCAATATTTAATTTGCCTAAAAATGTTGGTTCATCGTCAATAAGGTTGAATTTAAGATATAATAAGATCCGTTTTAATGGTGAATATGTCCATAAAATAAATGACCCTTATCCAGATAATCAAAATGAAAATTTTAATTATATCTATAAAAATGGAGAAGGTCTTTTATTTAATTTAGGTTATTCCACTAAAGGGTTTGCGGTAGATTTTTCTGCAAAACACATGGACAATATGTTGTGGAGATCGACGAATGTAAATGTGGGGCCAACAGATTTATTAATTGGTTATTTGCCGGCATTAACCAAACAACATACCTATAATCTAGCTGCAACACTATACCCCTATGCTACTAATTTTTATGGTGAAATTGCCTACCAGGCGGATGTTTTATTTAAAATTCCTAAAAAAACATTAATTGGTGGTAAATATGGAACATCTGTAGCAATTAATTTTGCGACAGACTACACCCCTAAAAGAACATTTATTGACGATATGGATGGTGCTAGAACTAGTTACACAACTAAGTATTTTGCAAAATCAGATAGCCTCTTATTTCAAGATTTCAATATAGAGATTAAGAGAAAAATCAATAAAAAACTTAAACTAAATTTAAATTATTTCAATTTTAAATTTAACGACGATGCTGTTAAAGTAGCAGGATATTATAAAATGATTTATGCCCAAATTTTGGTTTTGGATTTAACTTATAAAATCAATAGATACCATTCTTTAAGATTTGAAACTCAGGGAATGTGGACTGAGCAAGACAAAGGAAATTGGGCTTTTGGACAAATTGAATATACGTTTAGCCCACATTGGTATTTAGCAGTTTTAGACCAGTACAATTACGGCAATAAAAATATTGAAAAAAGAATTCATTATGGTTTAATATCCGGTGGGTATATTAACGGATCTCATAGATTCTCACTTCAGTATGGAAAACAAAGAGCAGGAGTTTTTTGTGTAGGTGGTGTATGTAGAGCAGTTCCTGCATCTAATGGATTAACATTTTCTTTTACATCAAGTTTTTAAAATGAAAAATTATTTTGGATTTATTTTATTGATTACTATGCTTTCATGTGATAAAATTGAAAGTCCTCTTCCTGAAGAGTTTGGAAAATTTGATTGGAGCCTATACCCTGGTGACCCATCAAATTACCCTTATGATATATCAAACCCATCAAGTAATTGGGGAGTAAATACTAATACGAAAGGAATATTGCTAGAGGATTATACTGGACATAAATGCACTAATTGCCCATCTGCAGCTCAAACTGCTAAATCTCTTGAAGACGATTCTGTTAAAAATGTTATTGTTGCCTCTATTCATGCTAGTGCAGACGGGTCTTTTCAAGCTACAGATGGCTTGTATGTAAATGACTACAGAACTGATGCTGGTGATGAGTATGTTAGTGAAATGACTGGATTTCTAGGAAATCCAATGGGAACAATTAATAGAAATAGCCAAGGTCTTTCTGGAAGTGTTTGGTATTTAGCTACTGAGTGGGTTAACGGAGTAAATAATGAGATTAACAAACCACTAATTGCAAATATTCAGTTAAAATATAACTATTTTGCATCAACCAATGGATTATTTATACATACCGAAACTTCTTTTTCAAACCTTATCTCTGGTAATTTTCATCTAATAATTTATTTAATCAGGAATGAGGTTATATCTCCTCAAAAATTCAATGCTGGAGTTGTTGACACCAACTACCACCATCACTCTGTACTATCAAAAAACATCAATGATACTTGGGGAAGTTTAATTAATGAAGGTGGGGTGGCAGATGAAAACACAGTAGTTTACAACGATTTTTCTTATAAACTTCCAGATCCTACTATTGACCCAACATATAATATCGAGAATCTTTCATTAATTGCTTATTTGTGTGATAGAAATTCTTATGAAGTAATTCAAGTTATTAAAACAGAGCTATAACTTTAGCTCAGTCCTCTCATTATTCCTTTGGTAGAGTTTCTTATAAACTCTAAAACAACTTCTTTTTCGTCTGAAACAGGAATTTCTAAATCTGCCACTCTTAAGGCGGTGGTCATATTGCTGTTTTGAACATATATTACTCTATAAATATCCTCTATGTTAATAATTTGTTGATCATTAAACCCTCGTCTTCTTAAGCCAATTGTATTAACTCCTATATAGGAAAGTGGCTCTCTTGCTGCTTTTACATACGGGGGGACATTTTTACGAACCAAAGAACCTCCAGCTATAAATGAATGCTCTCCAATACTAACAAATTGCTGAATAGCAGCAGTCCCTTCAATTATTACCCAATTCCCAACAAATACATGACCTGCTAATTGTACTAAATTTGCAATTACTACATTATCCCCGATTATACAGTCATGAGCAACATGTACATATGACATAAGTAAACAATTACTACCAACAACAGTTGTTTTCTTATCTGAAGTGCCTTTGTGAATAGTCACATATTCACGAATTGTAGTATTCTCTCCAATTTCTGTTGTAGCATATTCACCATTGTATTTTAAGTCCTGAGATTCCGCTGAAATTATTGCACCTGGATATATTTTACAATTATTTCCAATCCTAGCACCATCCATAATAACTGCATTAGATGCAATCCAGCAATTATCTCCTATTACCACATCTTCATATACGGTTGCAAAAGGCTCGATTATAACATTTTTTCCAATTTTTGCGTTTGGATGAATGTTTGTTAGCATATGATTTGTCATAGATTTAAAGTTTTAAAAAAAGTGGAAATAAAAATTTATTCTTCCATTCTGTCTTTAGCTACATGGGCCAGCATTTCAGCTTCAATACACACTTCTCCATTGACATAGCCTTTACCGCCCATATGTACCAAGCCTCTCCTTATTGGAGACAACAACTTTAATTCAAAAACTACAGTATCACCAGGGATAACTTTTCTCTTAAATTTCACATTATCAATTTTCATAAAGTAGGTAGTGTAAAGGTGAGGATCTTCCACCTTGCTAAGAGAAAAAATACCACCAGTTTGAGCCATTGCTTCGATTTGTAAAACACCAGGCATAACGGGATTTTTGGGAAAATGCCCCATGAAATAATTTTCATTCATAGTAACATTCTTAACGCCTACAATTCCATCATCTGTAATTTCCATAATCTTGTCAATTAATAAAAATGGATATCTATGCGGAAGCATTTTTTCAATATCTATAATATCATAAAGTGGCTTTTGAGTTAGGTCAAATTGTTTAGGTAATTTCTCTTGATCTTTCATGGCTTTTTTAAGTATTTGAGCAAAGGAAGTGTTTAATTTATGGCCCGGTTTTTTGGTGATAATGTGTCCTTTTATTGGCATTCCAACTAATGCCAAATCACCAATTACATCTAATAATTTATGCCTTGCAGGTTCGTTGTGAAACTGCAATTCACAATTGTTTAACACATTTCCATTAATTTGAATATCCGAATCATCTTTTCCTAAAAGATGGGCCAATTTTTTAATCTCAGAAGTTTTGGTGTCTTTTCTATCTATCATTACAATAGCATTCTCCAACCCTCCTCCTTTTATAAGATTTGCATTCGCTAATTTTTCCAGTTCTGTCAAGAAAACAAAAGTTTTACAAGGAGCTATTTCAGTTGAATAATCTTTCAGATCTCTGATTTCAGCATATTGAGTACCTAGAGCAATATTTTCATAATCTAAAACAACAGAAATTATAAAATTATTTGCAGGAACAAATAGAATTTCAGAACCCGTCTCAGGATCTTTATAATGAATGGGTTTGGGAAGATGAATATATTTCAAAGGAGCATCTTGAATTTCTAATCCCACTCTTTGAATCTCTTCCACAAAATGCTTTGCACTTCCATCTAGAATTGGGACTTCCGAATTATTTATTTTAATTAAAACATTGTTTACTCCTAGTGCATATAAAGCAGACATAAGATGCTCAACGGTTACTATTTTAACATTGTCTTTTTCTAATGTGGTACTTCTTTGAGTATCTGTAACTAAATTAATATCTGCTGGAAGAATTGGTTGACTCTCTAAATCAATTCTTTGAAACTTTATTCCATGATTTATTTTAGCGGGCTCAATAAGCATATGTACATCTTTACCAGTATGAAGACCTACTCCACTAAACTCAATTGAGGTATTTAATGTTTTTTGATTATCTGACACTTAAGTTTTATTTATTTCTATAACTAGTTCTTCAATTTGCTTTTTTAATTCAGGGAAGTTTTTAAATAAAACATAGCTTCTTTTAAAATCATTGGATGAAAAAGCTGGTGTTCCTTGAAGAACAGAATTTTCTTTGAGGATTGACTTAGTGATACCACTTTGGGCAGCTATCTTCGTTCCTTTGGAAATATTCAAGTGACCTGCTATTCCAACTTGTCCTCCAATCATGACATCATTCTCAATTTTGGAAGATCCAGAAACTCCAGTTTGAGCAGCAATAACTGTGTTTTCCCCAACCTCTACATTATGGGCAATTTGAACGAGATTGTCAATTTTAACTCCTTTTCGAATGATAGTGGATCCCATAGTTGCTCTATCAATAACAGTATTTGCACCTATCTCCACATAATCTTCAATTATAACATTACCTATTTGGATAATTTTCTGATATTGGTTGTTTTTGTTTGGTGCAAATCCAAAACCATCGGAACCAATTATGGCTCCTGAATGAACTACACAATTACTTCCAATTTGGGATTTATCGTAAAACTTAACTCCTGAATAAATTTTAGTGTTTTCTCCAACTGAGCAGCCTTTGTCAAAATGACAATTTGAAGAGATTTGCACGTTGTTTCCAATAACTACGTCCTGTCCGATATAAGTGAAAGGACCAATATATACAGACTTGCCAATTTTAGCAGACTTATGAATAAATACTGGCTCTTCGACTCCTACTTTTGGTGGGTCTATATTTTCATGAAAGTTTAATAATTGCGCTAAGCTCTCGTAAGCATTAGCAACTTTAATTAGAGTTAAGGTAGAAGGAATAGGTTTTGATGGAACAAAATCAGAGTTAACAAGAGCTATGGTTGCTTTAGTGTTGTAAATAAAGGACTCATACTTAGGGTTGGCTAAAAACGTTAGAGAGAAAGGTTGCGCCTCTTCAATCTTAGAAAAAAAATTTACTTCTACATTTTTATCACCTTCAATATCTCCATTGACTAAGTCTGCTATTTGTTGAGAAGTGAATTTCATTAATAATCAAAATTAAGCATTATGATTAGAATCTCACAATAAATCAAAAGTAAGGTGCAAATAAATAATACTTTTTAACTGGTTTTGACAAAGCACTAATATTTAAATTATCAGATGCTTGGGTAATATCTTTTAAGGAGCCATCATTGAACAAGATTTTAATCTCGTCTTTTCTTGGATCATAGGCGTTGTTTTCCATTTCTTTTTGGTAAACAAAATAATTCATCTCTTCATTGTTAAATCCAAGGACTTTCTGATGAATAGATTTGCAGTTTTCTAATTCTTCTACTGAGAATTTTACAGAGCTTATTTTCACTTTTGGCAACTTCCTATCTACCAGCATTTTACTTAAATTAGAAATGATTTTATCTTGGCTATCACACCAAATTTTAACGCATGTATAAACATCGTAGTCGTCAACTTTGGAAAAGGAATTTAGAAAATCTATTTGAGAAATATTTTCAGATGTAATTTTTTGACTAAGTAAAATTTTCAAACTAGGAACAACAAATAATTTAGATCCGGAATGCAAAATCTCCCTAGCTCTTTCTAAGATTTTAGCCAAAAGAAATTCTGCAGAAAGGACAGTTTTATGTAAATAAACTTGCCAATACATTAGTCTTCTTGCAACAATAAATTTTTCTATGGAATAAATTCCCTTTTCTTTAATTACAATTTCATCGTCTACAATAGAAAACATTTTAATAATTCTCTGATTGCTTACTACTCCTTCTGAAACTCCAGTAAAAAAACTATCTCGTTTCAAATAATCTAACCTGTCCATGTCTAATTGAGAAGAAACAAGATGGTGTAAGAATTTCTTAGGATAAGCGTTGTGAAAAATTTGAATTGCCATTTCTAAAGCACCATCAAACTCTTTATTTAACGAATCCATAAATAGACTAGAAATATTTTCATGGTTAACTCCCTGGACAAAACTATGTTCCAATGCGTGAGAGAATGGACCATGACCAATATCATGCAATAAAATAGCAAGTGTTACCGCTGTGTGTTCTTCTTCTGAAATTGAAAAACCATTTTCTTCTAGAGTCTGAATAGCTTGTCCCATAAGATGAGCAGTACCAATAGCATGGTGAAATCTTGTATGATGAGCTCCAGGATAAACTAAATAGGTTAACCCCAATTGTTTAATTCTTGAAAGCCTTTGAAAAAAAGGGTGGTCAACAATATTCAATAAAATTCCTTTATTTAGTGTAATAAAACCATAAACTGGATCGTTTAATATTTTACTTACTTGATTTTTTCGCATATTGATCATAAGTTAAAAACAAATCTAATTAAATCATTAAAAAAGTGGCAAGAATACTTTGGGCAGACGACGAAATTGATAGTTTAAAAGCACATCTTATTTTTTTAGAAAATAAGGGGCACAATATATCACCCGTAAACTCGGGCAACGAAGCAGTTGAAGAATTTAAAAAAAATAGTTTTGATCTTGTTTTTTTGGATGAAAACATGCCGGGAATGAGCGGATTAAAAGCTCTGGAAGAAATAAAAATATTAAACCCTAACACCCCTGTTGTAATGATCACTAAGAGTGAAGAAGAAATGATCATGGAAGAAGCGATTGGCAAACAAATATCTGATTACTTAATAAAACCAGTTAATCCTCATCAAATATTAATGGTAATTAAAAAAATATTAGACGGGAAAAGACTTATTAGTGAAACCAACACTTTGTCCTATCAACAAAACTTTAGAGGAATTAGTAACGACTTGAATAATTCAATGGATTTAAATGAATGGATTGCTTTATTTAAAAAATTAAACTTTTGGGAACTTCAACTTGAAATGTCAGATGAAAATATGTATGAAATTTTTGACATGCAAAAAGAAGAAGCTAATCAGTTATTTAGTAAATATATTGACAGAAATTATATTGAATTACTAAATGATAAGGAACATATTACAAGTCATAATCTTTTAAAAAAGGAGCTTTTTCCAAAATTAAATAACGAATCTTATTTCCTAATAGTTATAGATAATTTAAGGTATGATCAATGGTTAATAATTAAACCCGTTGTGGAGGAGTTATTCGACATAGAAAAAGAGGAGATTTACTGTAGTATTCTTCCAACCACTACACAATATGCAAGGAACTCTTTATTTTCGGGGTTGATGCCTTTAGAAATCAAAAATAAATTTCCAAACAAGTGGGTTGACGAAGATGAAAATGAAGGAAAAAACTTACACGAGGAGTTTTTCTTAAATGAGAATCTAAGAAGAAACTCTATTGCTGGGAAATTCTCTTACAACAAAATAACCAACCTAAGTAAAGGGAAAAAGCTATTAAGTAATTTCAATAACTTACTACAAAATAATTTAAACACCATAGTTTATAATTTTGTTGATACGCTGTCTCACGCAAGAACTGAAATGGAGGTTATTAAGGAACTTGCTGAAGACGAATCTGCTTACAGATCTTTAACTCTTAGTTGGTTTAAACACTCGCCATTATATGAAATGATGAAAAGAATGAGTGAAAGCTCTAGCAAGGTGTTTTTAACTACGGATCATGGAACAATTCGAGTTAAAAACCCTACTAAAATAATGGGTCCAAAACAAACCAACAGCAATATGAGATATAAGGTATCCAAAAACCTTTCTTATAACAAAAAACATGTCATGGAAAGCTTGAACCCCCACGAGATAATGCTTCCAAAGAATAACTTAAGTAGTTCTTATGTTTTCGCAAAAGAAAACAACTTTTTTGTCTACCCCAATAATTACCACCAATTTGCTACTCTATATAATGACACATTTCAACACGGAGGAATTTCATTGGAAGAAATGCTAATTCCCTATGTTTTTTTAAATAGTAAATAATTATTCTTTTTGGAAGTTATTTGCCAAGTCTAAATAATCGTAAATGAATTTAATTTCCTCATTACTACATTCTTTACAATATTTATAGGCAAGATTTTTCATGCTAATAATAGTGATTTCATTTTGAATTAAGTATTGATGAATGTAGTTGGATACAGCAATTAAAAAACAATCACTGTTTTCGATTCGCATTTTTTTAATGTTGAAAATAAATGATTTCGGGTGGTAAATAAAATAATTAAAAAGGGCCGCTTCTAAATCGGAATTTTGGTTAATTTCTAAGTTGTTACAATAAAAAGTTAAGGCATTAAAATAATATGGACTTAGTTCATCAGAACTATTATTCAATGCTTTTATTAGTAATTGAAAGTTCTCATTACTTAGTGTTGTGTCAATTTTATATATTAATTCTAGTGAATGTTTTTCTAAAGTTTCAGGACCACTTAAAATTTCCTCGTGATTCAATCCATCAATATTTGAATAAATGGTTACTGGCTCTTGATTACAACTTAAAAGAAATACTAAAAATACTGGAAGAAAGTATTTCACGTTTTCTTTAGTTTATAATTAACTACTATCCTAGCCAAGCATCCAAAAGAAATCATAGCCAAAACAAGATGAATAGGCTGAAATAAGGCTGGTAAATTAAAATCTGCCAGCACTTTCCCAACCAATGCTTCTGTCAAGACACAAATAGCAAATATGTAGATTTCAATAAGTTTAATTTTTCTAATAAAAGCATAACTACCCAAAACAATACTGTAAATCACTAGGGCTAAAGCCAATGATCTATGAGAGAGAAATAAGCTGAAATCTTGGAATATTAATTCGTTTCTAGAATTAGAGTCTAGCCAATGGTCAACAATTTGACGTACTTGTGTTCCTAAAACAATTTGCATTAAAAAAAATATTAACCCTATAAAGGCTATTGTTTTTAACTTTCTGGGAATAGCAATAGTGGAATTTGACCATACAGAAATAATAATGATTTGCCAAAGTATCATTAAAGCTGCAATTACCATATGAACAGTTAAAACCCAAGGTACAATATTGGTTGCCACGACCATAGAACCCCACCATGCTTGGAAAAGAGTTAATAAAATCAATCCTAACCCTAAAAGTATTCTTAATAGTTTTTTTTGCTTGGCAAATATTGCCATTATAAATCCAATAAAAATAAATATTCCAGCAAGTGCACCAATAAGTCTATTTATATATTCTAACCATGTATTCCAAACATTAAAAGGTTGCTCGTAGAGTAAGGATTTGTCTGCTTGAATTAAAACTGCTTTTTCTTCAAGTCCTATATTAGTCAAAAAAGAGGTGAATTTTTTTATTTTTTTCTCTCTTTTTGAAGAATAATATAACTGATAATTTTCTGGTAATTCACTAATATCTGATGGTGGAATATACTGATCAAAGCACTTTGGCCAGTCTGGACAACCCATTCCTGATTCTGTAATTCTAACAATAGACCCAGCTATAATAACTAGATAAATCATAAGCAATGTAATCCAATGAAATCTCAAAATCATTTGTTTAAAAAATTTATGTTTCTTTTTAATCCTTTAAACTTTGTTCTTTTAACTGCAGAACTTTTGAATAAATTCTCAAAAATTTCCTCATCTAATTCTTTCCATTCTTTCTTGGTTAAAGAAATTAAATCTAATGATGGTTCAAATAAAGGCTCTTTGTGAGTGGAAGAAAATTTATTCCATGGACACACCTGCTGACAAGCATCACATCCAAACATCCAGTTGTCCATTTTCCCATTAAATTCGGCTGGAATAATTTCGTCCTTCAATTCAATTGTCAGATAAGAAATACATTTTGAACCATCTACGACATATGGTTTGATGATAGCATCTGTTGGACACGCATCTATACATTTTGTACATGTCCCGCAATAATCTTTTATTGGTATATCCGTGTCTAATTCTAGATCTAATATTAGTTCTGCTATAAAGAAATAAGATCCTTTTTCCTTATTAATAAGATTACTATGTTTTCCTATCCATCCTAAACCAGATTTTTCAGCCCATGCTTTATCCATAACTGGAGCTGAATCTACAAACCCTCTAATATCAATATCCCCAAAATTCTCTGTTATAAAATATTGCAACTCCTTGAGTTTTTTTTTAATTACTTTATGGTAATCTGCACCATAAGCATACATAGATATTTTAGGTGCTTGATCGTCTTTTTGTTTTATGGGGGAATAATAATTATATATAAAAGTAATAACTGATTTTGCCCCTGGAACAAGCTTAGTAGGGTCTGTTCTTAAGTCAAAATGATTTTCCATGTAAGTCATTTTACCATGAAAATCATTATTTAGCCAACTTTCTAAGTGACGAGCTTCTTTTTCTAAAAAACCCGCTTTAGAAATACCTACATGGGAAAAGCCAAGATCAAATGCCTTTTCTTTAATTTTTTTGGTACGTTGGCTACTATTCAAAATATTTCTTGTTGGCCAAGATCGTTCTTTGGTTTATTTAAATGTTTATATGCCATATCGGTAACCATTCTTCCTCTTGAGGTTCTTACCATATATCCCTGTTGAACTAAAAATGGTTCGTAAACTTCTTCAATAGTCCCGGATTCCTCTCCAACAACAGTAGCCAAAGTGTTAATTCCCACAGGGCCGCCCTTGTACTTGTCTATAATAGCTGTTAAGATTTTATTATCCATTTCATCTAAACCATGCTTGTCAACTTGTAAAGCAGTTAATGCCATCTGGGTAATTTCGTTAGTAATAATTCCATCTCCTTTAACTTGAGCGTAATCTCTAACTCTTCTTAACAATGCATTGGCAATTCTTGGAGTTCCTCTACTTCTACCAGAGATTTCTTTTGAAGCATCTTCTTTTAAAGGGATTTGTAATATCCCGGCAGAACGATTTACAATTGCTTGTAATATTTTTTGGTCATAATAATGCAATCTACAGTTAATACCAAATCTAGCTCTTAAAGGAGCTGTTAATAAACCACTTCTTGTAGTTGCTCCAATTAGGGTGAAGGGGTTTAGATCTATTTGAACAGTTCTAGCATTGGGGCCAGTATCTAAAACAATGTCAATTTTATAGTCTTCCATTGCTGAATATAAATACTCTTCAATCACGGGACTTAATCTATGAATTTCATCGATAAAAAGAACATCACCAGTTTCTAAGTTAGTTAATAAGCCTGCTAAATCTCCTGGCTTATCTAAGACAGGACCTGATGTTATTTTAATTCCAACCTCCATCTCATTGGCTATAATTTGAGCTAAGGTAGTTTTACCTAACCCTGGAGGACCATGAAGAAGAACATGGTCAAGACTTTCCTCTCGCATCTTTGCGGCAGACACAAAGATTCTAAGGTTTTCAACTACTTGGTCTTGTCCAGAAAAATCCTCAAGATGCTTAGGCCTTAAAGCAATCTCATAGGTCTTATCGGTTTTGCCTTGTTCTTCGGCTCTTAAATCAAACTCTTCTATCATAATGTAAATATAACGATGAATTTGAAGCGATAAAAAAGTGATTATATATTTCTGACAACTTAAAAGAAAATCTTAGTATTATAGTTGGCAAAGTTAAACTATTAGAAAGAACTGAACGATCACTTTTAGTAAATCTAATCCCCGAACCTAGACCTAAACTAAAAAAATTAAATCCTTGATAATTTAAAATTAAGGCTGGTTCTAAAAAAGAATAAATTCCTTTATAATTTTCGTTAGTAATTTGGGTAGATTTAATTTTACCAACACCAAAATCTAAAGTTGCTTCTGCAAAAAATATTTTAGAAATGTCCCATTGTTTTGAAACAAAAAAATTGGAGGATGAAATAGAAATTAATGAAGAATCTTGAAAGTAGTTATTGTTGTTTTTTAGCCAACAGTAACCAACTCCAATTTTAATATTATCAGTAATATTAAAATACGGCTTGATTTCTTGGATTTTAAATCGATTAGATTCTAGAAAGAAATTTTTAAGCTCAAACCTAACTCCTATCTCGGGTATAACCAATGACTTAAAATCTGAGTCATTGTTCTGAGAAAAAAAGTAAAGGGGTATCGAAAAAATAATTAAAAATAAAAAAGTCCGCACTTGGTAAAGTTACGGACTTAAAAATAAAGTTAGCTAAAATGAATTAATGTTCTTCTTCGTTGTCGTCTAACGGAACATTTTGAGGAACAAAATCTTTTTCTTTACCAGGCTTACTGTAATCGTAAGGCCATCTATAAACAGTAGGTATTTCACCAATCCAATTTCCATGAACGTGTTCAACTGGTGTTGTCCATTCTAATGAATTTGCGTTCCAAGGATTTTGAGATGCTTTTGGTCCTCTAAAAATACTGTAGAAAAAATTAAAAAAGAAAATGACCTGTGCCAATACCCCAACACTTGCAAAAATAGATATTAGAACATTTAAATCTAGGAAATGATCAAACATTGGGAAGTTGGTGTTCTCGTAATATCGTCTTGGCAACCCTCCTTCTCCTAAGAAATGCATTGGAAGAAATACTCCGTATCCACATACAATCGTTACCCAGAAATGTGCCATACCCATTCTCATATTCATAACTCTTCCATATAATTTTGGGAAATAATGATAAACACCTGCAAACATTCCAAGAATGGCTGTCATTCCCATAACAATATGAAAATGTCCAACTACGAAATATGTATCGTGTTGAGAAATATCTAATGCAGAATCTGCTAAAATTATACCTGTAACACCACCTGAAATAAATGCAGAAACAGCACCAATACAAAACAACATAGCTGGAGTCATCATAACATTTCCTTTCCAAATAGTGGTGATAAAATTAAATGCTTTAACTGCTGATGGAATAGCAATTAATAAAGTAGTGAATGTGAAAACTCCACCAAGAAATGGATTCATTCCAGTTAAAAACATATGATGTCCCCATACAATAAAGGATAGAAAACCAATTGCCAACATAGATCCAATCATTGCTCTATAACCAAAAATTGGTTTTCTAGAACAGGTTGAAATAATTTCTGATGTCATACCTAATGCTGGAAGTAAAATTATGTAAACTTCGGGATGTCCAAGAAACCAAAATAAATGCTCATAAAGAATGGGGCTTCCACCTGTAGCATCAAGTGCTCCTGACGATGTCACAATATCACTCATATAAAAACTTGTTCCAAAACCTCTATCCATTAATAGTAAAACTGCGGCAGAAAGTAAAACTGGAAATGATAAAACCCCTAAAATTGCAGTGATGAAAAATGCCCATATGGTCAATGGAAGTCTAGTCATGGTCATTCCTTTTGTTCTTAGATTTAAAATGGTAACAATGTAGTTGATACCTCCAAGTAAGGAAGAAGCTATAAAGACTGTCATAGATAATAACCAAAGTGTCATACCTAGTCCAGATCCTGGTTGAAATTCTGCAAGAACACTTAATGGAGGATAAACAGTCCATCCAGCCATAGCAGGACCAGTTTCAATAAATAAGGAAGAAGCCATTAAAACACTTGAAAGGAAGAAAAGCCAATAACTAATCATGTTCATTAACCCAGAAGCCATATCTCTGGCGCCAATTTGAAGAGGAATTAAAAGATTGGAAAATGTTCCTGAAAGTCCTCCAGTTAAAACAAAGAAAACCATAATAGTTCCATGGAGAGTTACCAAACCAAGATACCAGTTACTATCCAATAATCCATCAGGTGCAGCATCAGAACCCAAAATAGATTCTAAAATTGGGAATTTATCATCGGGCCATCCAAGTTTTAGCCTAAATAAAGCAGATAAGGCTATACCTATAGCTCCCATAAAGATTGCTGTAAGCAAATACTGTCTAGCAATCATTTTATGATCCTGAGAAAATATATATTTAGTTATAAAACTTTCTTTATGGTGATGATGCGAATCGTGTGACATATCATTATATTTTTAAACAAATTTACAAATCAAAGAGACGCTTGGGCTTTTGTCTTACTCCAATTGACCTCTTGGCCAGAAAAAGTTAAACGCTTATTGTCTCCATTATTTTCTATCCACTGATTAAACTCCTGTTGTGTTTCAACAATTACTTTTAATTGCATATTTGAGTGACCCGCACCACAAATTTTATTACACATTAGCACGTAATCAAATAAAACTCTTTCTTCAGGTTCTCCAATTCTTCGTTTTCTTTCGTTATGGATAACATTAATATTTTCCCAATGCTTTTGAACATCTGGGTCTTCTCTCATCTCTTGGGTGGTAATAGTTGGTGTAAGAGCAAAACTAGTTTCCATGCCTGGAACTGCATTTATTTGTGCTCTGAAATGAGGAAACCAAGGGCAATGAATTACATCTTTAGATCTAAACTTAAAAGTATACGGCTGATCTTTAACTAAATGAATTTCTTGAACAATAATATCGTCATTACTAGTTTCATAAGCAGTTGAATTGTTTTCTTTTCTATCTATCGATGCTTCAATTCTGTATTTTCTTCTTTTTAGTCTATCAAATTCTTCTTGGAGTTTGTAAACTTTCTTTTCAGGCAATAAATATTCACCATCCTTATTAATATTATTTGAAAGAATAGAATCAATGTCATTTACCCTTTCATCAATTTCAACGTAAGTGTCGTCAATTGTCTTAGAAGAAATAACTCCGAGTGGGTTGGTAGAAGAAACCATTTTATAGTCTGCCTTTCCCAAAGTATTGTCTAATCCTGAGTATCTAACAATCCATCCAAATTGATAAGCATAAACCTCTACAACTTCGCCTTTTTCTTGGTTGTACATAATTTTGTTCCAGGTCATCAATCCGTAAATAACAATAAATGCAAGAGCTATTGCTGGTACGATAGTCCAAACTGCCTCCAATTTGTTGTTATGAGGATAATAAAGAGCTTTTCTTTCTTCTCTATAATAGTATTTCCAAGAAAAACCAAAAAGCAAAGAGTTGGTTATAAAAAATACTGGTAAAATTATATACCAATTAATCATCAATAGTTCATCTATATCTTTTCCATGAGCACTAGCT
>CAJIYZ010000034.1 GCA_905181675.1 Bacteroidetes bacterium MED-G20 | reverse complement strand
GTATTAAATGAAATGTACATTTTATTAGATATCTGTTCATTAGTATATCCTTTAATAATGAGTTTGAGAGTTTCTTTTTCTCTTGGAGTTAAGGAAGCATATTTTTCAATATTATTTTTTATAAAATGAGATCGCTCAATAATAGTCTTAAAAGAGTTAATAGTGCTATCAAAATTAGAGGCGTCTTCTTTAAACTCAAAAACTGCTTTGCCTTTGTCATCTATTTCTTTAAAAATGATTGTCAACTCCTCCTCTTCTTTATTAGAAACTTTAATGTTGAGCTCTGCATTCAACCAACTTTTAGCTTTTGTTTCGCTTGCAAAATATTTTGGTTTAAAGTCACCACTGGCTGAATGCTCATTAAAAAAGTCAATTACTCCAATGTAAGCCAATACATCTTGTCCGACAACGAATGCGAATTGATCAAACCCATCTTGTCTTTTAGTTATAAATCCGGATTTAAATATTGGTTTCAAAATATTTTCGTCAAGCCATATTTTTGTAATATCACTTAGATAAAAAGTCGGTTTACTCATTAGTAGCCATAATACTTGAGAAGGTTTTATTTTCGTAACTATCTGTAGAAGTTCTATTAACTCTTTTCTGTACGATGCATCATCAGGCGGACTAGATTTCCAAGTTTTAACTAGCCTTGAATTTTCTTCTTCATATTTGATTAATAAATGAGGTCCATTATATACTTCCATTATTCTACTGAACTATTAACTAACGAGCTAATATTATGAATATATTTTTAATGAAACAATACGCTGTGTAGCGTATTACATTAAGAGTTAAGATTTTTTGGTATTTTGATTTTTTGAGAGCTCTTTACCTACAAAGGTTCCTTCAATTATTTGTTGTTGAAAATCTTTCATTCCACCAGGTGTATGAGGCACCATAACTGTGTTGTTGTTTTCGTTAGCACCAATTGCTGTTAGGGTATCAAAATATTGTGTCATTAATACAAACTGCATAATTTCTTGAGGATCTACATCTTGTAAAGCCTTTTGAAAATCTTCAACAGACTCCTTAAAACCTCTTACAATTTCTAACCTTTGGGCCGCAATACCCTCACCAGATAATCTTTTAGAGTCAGCCTCGGCTTCAGCTCTTTTAACGATTCTAATTTTTTCACCTTCAGCTTCTTGAAAAGCAGCTTCTTTATCTCTCATGGCAGCATTAATTTTATTCATAGATGCTTTAACCAACTCATCAGGATTTATATCAGTTATAAGTGTTTTGACAATTTTATAGCCATATTGGTCCATTTGAGAAGAAATATTATCTCTAACTGCCAAAGCAATGTCATCTTTTTTACCGAAAACATCGTCCAACCCTAACTTTGGAACTTCAGCTCTCACCTCATCAAATATATATGAAGCGATTTGACCATGAGGATCATCCAACTCATAAAACGCTTCATACACCTTAGTATTGATAACCCTATACTGAACAGATATTTTTAAAATAACAAAGACGTCGTCCAAAGTTTTGGTCTCTACATCTACATCCAACTGCTGAATCCTTAAATTCTCTTTGGAAGCAATTATTTCTATAAATGGAATCTTAAACTTTAAACCCGGCTGAGAAATTCTACTAAACTTTCCAAGTCTTTGAATAACCCAAGATTGACGTTCTGGAATTATCATAATAGATTTTAAAAATAAAAAGAAAATTAAAGAATAAAATAAAAAATTTAAGTATATCATAAATCTATGTTTTAAAATTATTTACAAATTAGTTAAAAGAATTATAGTTTTATCACATTTTCAGAAATTTCTTTTAAACTATCTACAGATCCAAAATTAACATCATCAACAACAATATTTGCAGAGGAAACAACCCGACCTAAAGAAACGTATGGAACACCACTTAAATCTATTATGTCTTTAAAAGATTCTAATTGGTCATTTTTTACTGTAACCACTACTCGGCCTTGTGATTCTCCAAATAAAAATGCATCTTTTCTAATTGTTTTGTGGGTAGATATCTCACATCCAAAATTTGATGCCATTGCCATTTCAACTATTGAAACAAATAGCCCGCCATCGGCACAATCATGAGCAGCATTTATTAATTTTTGATCTATAAGATTAGAAACGCATTCATGAAGTTTAAATTCCTCATCCAAATCAAAATATGGTGCAGGAGAAGCCTCTACTTTATGGTATTTGACTAAATATTCCGAAGAAGAAATATCCTCAACAACTTTCCCAATCAAAAATATATGGTCTTTTGAAGATTTAAAATTCAAGCTCATAATATCCCTAACATCCTCCATTACACCTATCATTCCTATAGTGGGTGTTGGGAAAACTGGAACTTCTTTTCCATTTACAATGGATTGGTTGTAAAAGCTTACGTTTCCGCCTGTAACAGGGGTTGAAAACTTTTCACATGCTTTTGACATCCCCTTGATGGCACCTACAAACTGCCAATAGGATTCTGGATGATAAGGATTTCCAAAATTTAAACAATTGGTAATAGCTGAAGGTTTTCCACCTGTGACTACAATATTTCTAGCGGCTTCTGAAACTGCAATTGCTGTTCCAGTTTCTGGATCTGCATGAACGTATCTTGAATTACAGTCTACTGACATTGCAATACCTTTATTGGTTCCTTTAACTAAAGCAACCCCTGCATCTGAGGGATTGTTAGTAGAAACATTATTGGTTCCAACCATACTGTCGTACTGCTCGTAAATCCATTTTTTTGAGGCAATGTTTGGCTGACTGAAAAGGAAATTACCAACTTCCACTAAGTTTTCTGGTTCTTTAACATCCTTAATATTAAACTCCTGATACATTTTATAATATGCAGGTTCTTTATAATCTCTTTGATATTGCGGAGCCCCCCCCCCTAAAACCAACGAAGATGGAGGCAAACTAGCTACACAATTGCCATCTTTATAAAATTCTAACAAATCTCCTTCAATTACTTCGCCTATAAGTTCACAATTTAAGTCCCACTTATCAAAAATTTCTTTCACTTTATCTTCCTTGCCTTTTTCAACCACTACCAGCATTCGTTCCTGGGATTCAGAAAGTAATATTTCCCAATCTTTCATGTCAGATTGCCTAGTTGGAACTTTATCTAAATCTATCTTCATCCCAACATTTCCAGCTGCGCTCATTTCTGATGAAGAACATGTAATCCCTGCAGCACCCATATCCTGCATCCCCACCACTGCATCAGTCTTGGCCAATTCTAGCGAAGCTTCCAATAATAATTTTTCTTGAAAAGGATCTCCTACTTGAACAGCTGGTAAATCATCCATAGAATCCTCGGTCATATCTTTTGAAGCAAATGCTGCTCCATGAATACCATCTTTCCCGGTAGAGGAACCTACTATAAATACTGGATTACCTACACCAGTAGCGGTTGCAGAAATTAAATCGTCAACGCTCATTATACCTGCAGAAAATGCATTCACCAAAGGGTTTTGGTCATAGCTTTCATCAAAGGAAACTTCACCCGATAAAACAGGAATTCCAAAAGAATTACCATAGTCTCCAATTCCTTTAACAACTCCTTTAAGAAGCCATTTAGTTCTAGAATTTTCAAAAGGACCAAATCTTAAAGAATTCATTTGAGCAATTGGTCTAGCTCCCATTGTGAAAATATCTCTATTGATTCCGCCAACTCCGGTTGCTGCACCTTGGTATGGTTCTAAAGCACTTGGATGGTTATGGGATTCAATTTTAAATGCACAAGCAAGTCCATCCCCAATATCTACTAATCCAGCATTCTCTTCCCCTGCTTTAACGAGCATGTGAGGGCCATCTTTTGGTAATTTTTTAAGCCAATAAATAGAATTTTTATAGGAGCAATGCTCTGACCACATTACAGAGTAGATACTTAGTTCTGTAAAATTAGGTGTTCTTCCTAAGACCTCGCATATGTGAGTGAACTCTTCTTTTTTTAATCCCAGCTCTACTGCTTGATCTGCACTGGCTAGTTTGTTATGTAAATTCTTAGACATATATTAAAATAAGAAACAAAAATAATTAAAGAACTAAATGAAGCTGTCAAAATTTTATTGATTTACTAACATTATATGAATGATTTCATTTATTCTTACTAAGAAGAATAAATTAATACTTATTTGAATTAAATTTAAACTCTATTTAATGAATTTTTATAAACTACAATTAATTAAGATTTTCTTCTGAGTGCTCTAATATATACCTGCTTAATTATAATTGCGATTTTTAAACTAAAATTTTTCAATTCTAAAAGTATTTCAAGACATGAAATTATTTTAGCTTTTGCTTTAAAAATCACAGGGGGATTAATATTATATTATGTATACACCAGGCATTATACACAAAGACACACTGCTGATATATTTAAATATTACGATGATAGTTTAGTACTTTATAATTCTTTTTTAAACCACCCATTAGATTTTTTTAAAATTATTTTTGGATTGGATTTTAATCGAGAATATTTTTCATTTAACTACTACATAGAAATGAATAACTGGGACACCTCCTATAAAAATTCATTGATGAATGAATCTAGGCTTTTAATCAAACTAAACGCAATTTTAAATATAATAGGGTTTAAAAATTATTTTTTCAACTCCATAACATTCATTCTAATGGGTTTTGTGGGGGAGTTTTTAATATTCAAAAGCTTATTACTGAAATTCAATTTTAAATATCCAAAGATTTTATTTTGGTCAATGGTTCTATTTCCAAGTATTTTTCTTTGGAGCTCAGGTATTTTAAAAGAGCCATTGATAATTTTATCATTTGGTCTAATACTTAATTCTCTTTCACGTAAAAGAAAAACAAAATGGCTGAATATTAGCACTTTCACAATTGCACTTTTGATTATTTTCAAGGTTAAGTTTTATGTTTTTATATGTTTTTTTCCAGCTTTAATTTCTTACCTGATTTCTGAAAAAACAAAATTAAAACCACCTAGACTAATATTTGCATTTTGCATTATTATAGCCCTAGCTTTATTGATAATGGGAAACATGAAAAGTTCCTATAATCCATTAAAAATTCTTTCTGAAAAGCAGAACGACTTTATTACTTTAAGTGAATTATTTGATACGGGTAGCGCTTTTAAAATGTCCCCAATTGAACCAAATATTATTTCACTAATTAAAGCTATTCCAATGGGAGCAGTCAACGGATTTTTAAGACCTTTCCCAAAAAACATAAATAAATTATTACAGCTTTTACCATTAATTGAGAATATTCTCTTGTATTTACTGTTTTTATATTTATCATATAAAATAGTTTTTTTAAAAATCGAACTAAATAAGGATGTTAAAAACATTTTATGGAATTCTTTGTTTTTTATTAGCATGCTATTTGTATTAACTGGTATTTCAACTCCAGTTATTGGTGCACTTGTAAGGTATAAAGTACCTGGGTTAATATTTATAATAATTGTAATAAATTTGATGTATGATCAATATAAAAAACATCCAACTAAATAAAATAGTTGTAATTATTACACTACTTTTTTTATTAGCATGTAAAGATAAAATTGAAGTAGATTTCATTTCTCATAATGGCACTATTTTTTCCATGGACGACAACAATAATGTTTATGAAGCAATTGCAATAAACAATGGCAAAATTTTAGCTCTTGGAAAAAATGATCAAATATTAAATAAATATTCTTCGAATGAAAAAATAGATCTCAAGGGTTTATTTGCATATCCTGGATTTATAGATGCTCATTGTCACTTTTTGGCATATGGTCTTCAGCAAGGAATGGTGGATGTTTCAAGTGCTAAATCATTTCAAGAAATAATAGAAATACTCAAGAAAAACACAGATAAGGAAAATAATCAATGGCTAATTGGGTATGGGTGGGATCAGAACCAGTGGAAAGATAAAAACTGGCCAAATAATAGCCTATTAAATGATCATTTTAAAGATTTAAATATTGTTCTTCATCGAATAGATGGACATGTTGTGATGGCTAATGAAAGAGCTATAAAAACTGCCAGAGTTGATTTAGATACATTAATTGAAGGTGGATACATAGAAAAAATCAACAACCAAATAACAGGCTTATTTGTTGATAATGCAATGAATTTGATATTAAAAAAGATTCCAGAGCCTGATGAATATACTAAAAAAAAGGCTTTACTTAAAGCCCAAGAAGATTGTATTTCACTGGGTTTAACTACGGTAGATATTGCAGGGCTTAACAAAGAAGACATTGAATTTATTGACAAGCTTCACTCATCCAATGAGTTAAAAATAAAAGTTTATGCCATGCTTTCTGATAATGAAACAAATTTCAAATACTTCATAGATAGTTTAGCAGAACCTTATAAAACAGAAAAATTAAACGTTCGTTCCTTTAAATTTTTTGCAGATGGCTCATTAGGCTCAAGAGGAGCTTGTCTTTTAAAGCCTTATTCTGACCAGAAAAAAACACATGGGATGCTTTTACAAAATCAAAAAGTTTTCGAAGAAAAATTAGCGAAAATTAAAGAAGCAGGCTTCCAAGCCTGCACTCATGCAATAGGAGACTCCACCAACAGAACTGTACTAAAATCATATGCTAAGATTTTAGAGTCCTCTAATGATTTGAGATGGCGAGTAGAACATGTTCAATGCATCAATCAAAATGACATACATTTTTTTAACCAATACAACATAATACCATCTGTTCAACCTACACATGCTACATCCGATTATTCATGGGCTTCACTTAGACTGGGTGAAAAAAGATTGAAAGAATGTTATCAGTACCAAACACTCTTAGAGCAAAATTTTTTAATCGCTCTGGGAACAGACTTTCCAGTTGAAAAAATCAATCCTATTCATACGTTTCACGCTGCAGTTTTTAGAAAAAATGATTTGGGCCAACCACTGAATGGATTTCAAAAAAATGAGGCTTTAAGCAGAACAGATGCTCTCAAAGGAATGACTATATGGGCAGCACTGGCCAACTTTGAGGAAAATGAAAAAGGCAGCTTAGAAATTGGAAAATCTGGTGATATGGTAGTTCTAAATACAGAGATTTTGTCTCAAGACGAAAACGAAATTTTAAAAACGAAAGTTATATACACAATAATTAATGGTGAAAATGTCTTTAATTATTGAAATAATCTTTTTAAAATGTTAAATATGTCTTAAATACAACGCTCATTTCTTCCACATAGAAGTATTTTTCTAAATTTGCAAAACTTTCATTTGTTCTATGCTTGATATTAAAGAAAAATTTATTGGAGAAGGATTAACCTACGATGACGTACTTTTGGTACCATCCTACTCTGAAAATTTACCACATGAGGTGAATTTAGGATCTAAATTCACCAGAAATATAACTATAAATACTCCCATCATTTCTGCTGCTATGGATACTGTTACCGAGCATGACCTAGCCATTTCCATTGCTCAACAGGGTGGAATTGGAGTTATTCATAAAAACATGTCTATTGAAAGACAGGCAAACGAGGTAAGAAAGGTTAAAAGATCCGAAAGTGGAATGATATTAGACCCAATAACACTTAACGAGGAAGCCTTGGTTGGAGATGCACTAAAATTAATGGCTGAAAATAAAATTGGAGGTATCCCAGTTATAAGTAAGGAAAGAAAACTAAAAGGCATTGTAACTAATAGAGATTTAAGATTCGAAAAACAGTTAAATAAAAGAATTGCAGACGTGATGACTACCGAAAATCTAGTTACTGCAAATCAAGATGTTGATTTAGTAAAAGCAGAAAATATTCTTCAAAATCATAAAATTGAAAAATTACCAGTAATCGATGAAAATGATTTTTTAGTAGGTCTTATCACATTCAAAGATATTATCAAAGTAAAACAACACCCCAATAGCTGTAAAGATGAATTTGGAAGATTAAGAGTTGCTGCTGCTGTTGGTGTATCCAAAGATACTTTTGAAAGAATTCAAGCTTTGGTGAATTCAAGTGTTGATGCAATAGTTATAGATACAGCTCATGGCCATTCTAAAGGTGTAATTACCTTATTAAAAGAGGTTAAAAAAGAATATCCAAATCTAGATGTTGTTGTTGGCAATATTGCTACTGGAGAAGCAGCCTTAGATCTTGTTCGTGCAGGTGCTGATGCTATAAAAGTAGGAATTGGACCTGGATCAATTTGTACAACAAGAATTATTGCAGGAGTCGGTTTCCCCCAACTTTCAGCCATTATGAATGTCAAAAAAGCACTTGAAGGATCTTCAGTTCCAATTATTGCCGATGGTGGAATAAGATTTACTGGTGACATTCCTAAAGCAATTGCCGCTGGAGCATCTAGTGTAATGATGGGATCTATGTTTGCAGGAACCCAAGAGTCCCCAGGAGAAACAATAATCTATGAGGGTAGAAAATTTAAAACTTACAGAGGAATGGGTTCTATTGAAGCAATGCAAAAAGGTTCAAAAGATAGGTATTTTCAAGAAGATGAAGATGATATTAAAAAGCTAGTTCCAGAAGGAATATCTGCTAGAGTTCCATTTAAAGGTTCTTTAAAAGAAGTGATGCACCAATTAATTGGAGGACTTAGAGCAGGTATGGGATACTGCGGTGCGAAAAACATAGAAACTTTAATGGAAGCAAAATTTATTAAAATAACTAGTTCAGGAATGGTGGAAAGTCATCCTCACGATGTTACAATTACTAGAGAGTCCCCTAATTATAATTTAAGATAAAAAATTACTACATGAAACTAATCAAAACACTTGGCTTTATATTTTGTTTTACAACATTTTTTGGACAAAACAATACTATTCTGGAAATTGACAATCAGACTGTTAACAAAATAGAATTTGAACAAATTTATTGGAAAAATAAAAAAGAAAAAATTGCAACTAAGGAAGATTTAGATGAATATATTCAGTTATTTATCAACTTTAAACTTAAAGTAATTGCCGCAGAAGATCTAGGACTAGACACTACAAAGAAATTCATTGATGAGCTTAGTGGTTACAGAGTTCAGTTGGAAAAGCCATACCTAATAGACACTTCCATAAATGAAGATTTAATAAATGAAGCATACTATAGAACGATAAATGAAGTTAATGCCAGTCATATTATGACCAAACTTGGTCCTAATCCAAGATCTGAAGATACTTTAAAAGCATTCAATAAAATAAAGGACATTAGAAATAAAATTATTTCAGGTAAAGTTGGTTTTGAAGAAGCAGCTGAAGAACTTTCCGAAGATCCATACGCAAGATCAAGTAAAGGAAACCTAGGTTATTTTAATGCATTTAAAATGCTCTATTCATTTGAATGTGCAGCCTACAATACTCCTATTGGAAAGATATCTGATATTGTGAGAACAAAGTATGGCTATCATATTGTTAAACCCAATTCTATAAGAAAGGCTAAAGGAAGAGTAAAAACTAGCCACATAATGATCACTACTAGCTTAAAAACAGAAAATAACCTTTCTAAAGAAAAAATTAATGCTATTTACAAGGATTTGGTTGAAAAAACCAAAACTTTTGAAGAATTAGCCGTTGAGTTTTCAGAAGATAGAAAATCAGCTAAAAATGGAGGCGAAATTGGATGGATTAACTCAGGAGGAAATTTTTATCCAGAATTTGAAGAAGCAGTTTTCTCTCTAAATATTAATGGCGAATTCTCCAAACCATTTAAAACTCCTAACGGATGGCATATTGTCAAAAGACTTAACTATGAGCCTGTAGGTGATTTAAAATCTATGAGTTATAACCTGAAAAATAAAATTCAAAAAGATGCAAGGGCTCAAAAAACTAAATCATCTTTTATAAATAAACTAAAAATTGAGTACCAATTAAAAAACATGCTTAATATGAAAGAATTGATAACTATAATTAAAAATAAAAACTTTAATTATGAGAATATGGAAGCCAATAAAAAAATAAAAACCATAAAAAATACGCTATTAACGTTTTCAAATATTTCATATACCAATTATGATTATATAGAGTATTTATTAAAATCAAAAAGCATAGAAAAAAATAAAATTGACCAGAATCTGATAAAACAACAATTTGAAAAGTTTATAAATCAAAAAATAATTGATTTTGAAAAAACTCAATTAGAAGCCAAACATCCTGATTTCAAAGCATTAATGAAAGAGTACAGGGATGGCATTTTATTATTTGAAATTTCAGATCAAAAGATCTGGACAAAGGCAATAAAAGATACAGCAGGTTTAAAAGAGTTTTATGCTTTAAACAAAGCAACTTGGATATGGCCTAATAGAGTTAATGGAACACTTTTTACATCTGAATCTAAAAAAACACTTAAGAAGGTTAGTTCATTAAAGACAAAAAAATCATTAAGTAATGATTCTATTATGTCAATTTTAAATAAGGACAATCTTTTCAATTTAAAATACGAAAACAAAATAATTGATGACTTCTCCAAATACAATCTAACTTTTGACCAATTAAATAAAGGCTATAATGGGCCATTTAATTACGAAGAAAAATTGGTTCTTATTTATGTGGAAGAAAAATTACCCCAAAGAAATAAAGAGCTTAAAGAAGCTGAAGGAATAATTGTTTCTGCGTATCAAAATTATTTAGAGGACCAGTGGCTAACTCGTCTTAAAAAGAACCACACCATTACAATAAATCATAATACATTGTATAGTATCAAACAAAAACCTTAATATTTGACTAATTTATTACCAAGATTTTTTGCTTTCATTTGGGTTATCTTACTTTTCATTTCTTGTAAAAGCGAATCCAATGAAAAAAACTTGGCTAGATTTAAGGATGTCTATTTAAATAAATCTGAAATTATAAATGAGGTTCCCATTACCTTAAATCAAGAGGATAGTGCAATTTTTGCAGATAATTACATTCATAAATGGTTGGTTAACCAAATGATAATGGATAAATCTGAGGAAATGATTCCTATGGAAGTTCAAAAAGTTGAAAAGAAAATAAATAAATATAAAATGTCTCTTATCAGCTATGAATTTGAGCAATTTTATATCAATAAAAGATTAGACACTTCAATTAGTAAATATCAAATAAGCAATTACTACGATAACCATTTGGACGATTTTGTGCTAAATGATTATGTAGTTAAATGCATGTATTTACAAGTTCCTAAAAAATCAAAATTCATAAAAGAAATTAAGAAGAATTATTCTTTGACAAATGAAGAAATGATCGATGAAATTATGAAGATTGGTCAAAACGAGGAAGTTTCTCTTTATTACAACCCTGAAGAATGGGTGTTTTTTGATGATTTAATGAAGCAAATACCTATTTTAGAAAAGTATTCTAAAATCGAATTTATCAAGAAGAAAAAGAAAGTTATTTTGGAGTTTAATAACTATATTTATTTTGTGAATGTTTTTGATTACATCATTAAAAACGGAACATCTCCCTTGAGTTTTGAAGAGAATAAAATAAAAAGTATCATTTTAAATCAAAGGGCTAAAAGTCTAAGAAAGAAATTAAGACAAGATTTATACAACGATGGAATTAAAAACAACTTAATAGAAAAGATTCGACAATGAAAAAAACCACACTTATAATTCTATTAAATATAACTGTTCAACTATTCTACAGTCAAGAAATTATAGATAAAGTAGTAGCTATTGTGGGCGAAAATCCAATTCTTTATTCTGAAATCCAAGGTCAAAAACTTCAACTTCTTCAACAAGGAATGGATGCAGATGCGGATATGGATTGTTATTTGATGGATGAATTTATGATACAGCAATTACTTATTCATCAAGCAGAAATTGACAGTATTGAAGTTACCGAAGATATGGTAAAAGTAGAGTTAAACCAGAGAATACAATATTTCTCAGCTCAAGTTGGAGGTACTGAAGCACTGGAAGAGTTTTATGGAAAATCTATTGAAGAAATTAAAGAAGAATTCTTTGGGCAAATTGAAGACAAAATGAAAGCTCAAAAAATGCAACAAGAAATAACTGGAAATATATTAGCCTCTCCAAAAGAGGTGCAAAGCTTTTTCAATAGCATTCCTATAGATAGTATCCCATTTATAAATAGTAAAGTGAAAATATCAGAGCTTGTGATGGCTCCAAAAATTAACTACAATCAAAAAAATAATACCAAAAACAAGCTTCAAAACATTAAAAGAAGAATTCTATCTAACGAAATTTCTTTTTCAGTAGCTGCAGAGTTTTATTCTGACGATCCAGGATCGAAAACTAACGGGGGAAATTTTGGATGGGTTGACAGAGGAGATTTTGTCCCAGAATTTGATGCAATTGCCTATACTATTCCTCTAAATACTATTTCTAATGTTTTTGAAAGCCCGTTTGGATTTCATATTTTAAAAATTGAAAAACGGAGAGGAGAACAATATTACGGATCTCATATTCTTATTAAGAATGAAATAAGTGAAAACGCATTAGCAGAACTAAAACAGAAATGTGATTCAATATTAAACGAAGTGAAAAATGAAAGCATATCTTGGGAAAATGCAATTTCACAAAACTCTACCAACCCTAGCGATGGAGGAGTAATTTTTAATCAGAGTACTGGAGATATGTATTGGGACATGAAGAATATTGATAAATCTTTATTTGTCGGAATTAACACTTTAGAGATTGGCCAATATTCAGAACCTCTTTATTATGAGGATGAAAAAGGCAACATTGGATACAGAGTTTTAAAACTAGATGACCAAACAAAACCCCACCTAGCAAACTTAAATGACGACTATGGTTTTATTCAAAAATATGCAATAAACGAAAAACAAATTAATGAAATGGATAAATGGGTAGCGAAAACCGCAAAAAATACGTATATTAAAATTGAAGATTTGTATAAAGGTTGTCCGAATATTTCTAAATGGAATATAAAATTTTAGTTTTTTCTATTTAAACCCAACTTTTTAACTTTTTAATCGTCTTATATAGTGATTAAATTATTGTTTTGTTTAAATAAAATTACAAAAGTATAAACAAGAATTTAATTTACTATATTTGAATAAAATCGAAAATAGATGATGTCATTTAAGAAAATTACGATCGTTTCAGCTTTAGTATGCTTATTCTTTGGTTTAATAACAAAAGAGTATCACTCTCAAGGAACATACCATTATGTAGGAACTAATAATTTACAAAATACCTCTTCCTCATTCCCTTCAATTTATGGAAACTTTTTTAGAGGAGTTAAGCACCAAATATTAGTTAGAGCAGCAGAATTACAATCTGCAGGTATTTCTGCTGGAAATATAACAGGACTAGCGTTTGATATAATTACAACTAGTGGCAATGTAATAAGTGGATTTGAAATTGAAATGAAATCTACCACCCAGCAATCCCTAAGTAGCTGGAGTAATAATAATTTAGCTACTTATTTCGGTCCAGCCTCTTACACAGACCAGGTTGGTTGGAACCAACATAATTTTTCTTCTCCTTTTTTCTGGGACGGAACATCTAACATCGTCATCCAAACATGTTTTTACAATAATAGCTGGTCATCAAATGCTGTAATGAATATGTCCAACTATGGTTATAATTCTTTGATTTACAGAAGAAGAGATAATTCCTCACCATGCAATTCAAATTGGATTAATGGTGTTGAAACACAAAGACCTAATATTAGATTTTCTTGGGTGGATCCTAGCAGTCCTCCAATAACTAATTTTTCCACTAGTGGATCTAACACTTGTAGTGGATTAGTTAGTTTTTATGATCAAACCTCTAATTCTCCAACTGGTTGGTTATGGAATTTTGGAGATGGAAACTCTTCCTCGCAGCAAAACCCTACCCATTCCTATACTTCTTCTGGTAATTATACTGTTGAACTTGTAACCTCAAATTCTTTTGGAAGCGACACCATTACTTACTCAAATTTAATCCAAGTAAATTTAACCAACACCCCACCAATTGCTCCTTCTTGCACTCCAACAACTGGTATTGCAGGGACAATTGGCAACTATGGAATTACAGAATTTAACTTTGGGAATTTGAGCAATACATCCGGAACTTCAACAGAAGGGTATTCTGATTTTACGTGTGATTCTTCATTGTTTTATATTGGGCAAACTTATACACTTAGAGCTACTCATATCTCAGTAATTCCCCAAAACTTTTTTGCATGGATTGATTTTAATAACAATGGTATTTTTGAAACTGCTACTGAACAAATAGTTTCAAACTTAGTTAGCGGCGATTCAACTTCAACAACCGTTTCTATTCCTTCCTTTGGTGTTGTTAACACTCCTCTAAGGCTTAGAATTATGTCTGATGCTTCATTTTCTGGACAATTAGACCCTTGTACTGATCCAGTTTATGGCCAAGCCGAAGATTATACAATTTACTTAGCCTATAACTTTAGTCCACCAGACACAGATTTTGAAAGTAATAAAAATTATTCTTGTGATGGTATAGTTGAATTTTCAGATCTATCTTCCAATATACCATATGCATGGTACTGGGATTTTGGAGATGGAAATAGTTCAATTTCACAAAATCCAATACACACCTACATAAATAATGGCATCTATGACGTCACACTTATCTCCAGCAACCTTTACGGGGACGATTCTACAACGTATTCTCAATATATAGAAATTGATTCAACAAATTTGGTAATATCAGCGGGGCCTAATCCAAATACTGTAAGTTACTGTTGTGATTATGGGATATCAAGAGTTCAATTTGCTAATGTTAACAATCCATCTCTAGATGGAATTGATGGATATGTAGACTATTCTTGTGAAAACCAAGCATTTGTTGAAGCTGGAACCAATTATGCTCTTAGAGTTTACACTGGCCCTACTAATTCTCAAGACACACGTGCATGGATTGATTACAATAACGATGGAGTTTTTTCTACAAACGAAAAGGTCATGGAAAAAATAAATCAATTTGACCCAGTATCTATAGTGCAAATACCTTCTAATATTGCTGTAAACACTCCTATTAGATTAAGAATCTCTAGTGACGAAGTAGGAAATAATAATGGACCAACTGGTAATGTAAGTAGAGGGCAAGTAGAAGATTATGCAATAATAGTTGCAACATGTCCAGATCCAAGTAATATTATAATTGGGCAAATCTCTAACTCTTCAGTAGAATTAAATTGGTTAGCCGGAGGAAGCGAAGATTCTTGGAATGTTAGATATGGCCCTGAAGGTTTTGGAATCTTCAGTGGTTTGGGAGTAACTGTTAATAATATTTTTGTAAATAACTTTTTTGTAACCGGTCTTGATGAATCTACAAGCTATGATTTTTATGTTCAGTCAATTTGTACTGGAAATAACAGCAACTGGATTGGTCCTTTTAATAGTACTACTTTAAATATTATTGGAAATACAAATTCACAAAATGTGAGTGTATACCCAAATCCAAATAATAAGATTTTCAGCATTCAAACATCTACAAATATGAAATCTATAGAAGTTCTTGATATTCTAGGTAGTCATGTAAGA
>CAJIYZ010000033.1 GCA_905181675.1 Bacteroidetes bacterium MED-G20 | reverse complement strand
CCATGAAAAAAAATTATTGTATAAAAATAAAAAAAATTGCATTTCTAATAGATGAGCTTACTTTTGTTTAATTCTATAGAGATGACTAACAAATCTAATTTATACAAAAACATTCTTTCCGACATAGAAAACATCCTAGATTTTTCTGTTCCAACCTTTACTAATTTAGGAAATATTTCCGCTTTATTGAAAACTCATTTTAACTGGTTTTGGGTGGGGTTTTACAAAGTAGAAGGAGATTATTTAATTCTTAATGCATTTCAAGGACCTGTAGCATGTGTGAAAATCATGAAAGGGAAAGGAGTTTGTGGAAAATCATGGGAGGAAAACAAATCAATTGTAGTGAAAAATGTAGATTTATTTGAAGGACATATTGCATGCAACCAGGCAGCAAAGTCTGAAATTGTCATTCCAATAAGAAATAAAAAGGGAGAAATTGTTTATATTTTAGATGTGGATCAGGATTATATTAATGCCTTTGACGAAATAGATAAAAAAAATTTAAGCTTAATTAATAATTTAATAGTTGATATAATTTGAAATTTTTCTACCTAATAGTATTTCTTGGTTTTTTCAGTTGTGCCCAACAAACTTCCTTAACAGGTGGCGATAAAGATACTTTAGCTCCAGTTTTAATGGTGGATTCAACTGTAAGTTTGCTCAACATGAAACAAGCTAGTATAAATTTAGAATTCAACGAGAATATTCAATTTTTAAAAGGCAAACGAGCTCTAATAACCAACCCTACTATTAACGAAATAGAAGTTGCTCAAGAAAAAAACAAGCTTGAAATAACCTGGCAAGACACTCTGAATGCCAATACTACTTATTCCTTCTTATTTCTAAACTCCATTTCGGATATTACTGAAAAAAATAAAATACGTGCCTTTAATTATGTGGTCTCAACAGGTTCAGAAATTGATTCTGGAAATCTTGGAGGGGCAATTGTTAAGTATCCAGAAAAAGTGGTTTTTAAAAACGCGTTAGTGAAAATAGTTAATATTCATAACAATACATATTCTTATAGAACCTACGCAGATAAAAACGGAGAATACCAATTAAATAATATAAAAAACGGAGAATACCAATTGTATTGCTTTAATGATGAAAATGACAATCTGTTGTTAGACACTCTAACAGAAGATCATGGTTTTGTCAGGGACACCATTATGGTAAGTGATAGTTCCCTAACTAATAACGTTATTGCTTACAGCCCGAGAAGAAAAAAATCGCTGGACAAGACATCTTTTAATCATTTGGGCCGACTAGAATTAGAATTTAATTACCCCATAGACTCTTGTGTCGTTACCGATTTAACTACCAGCAATATCTACCAATCCTATAAGATGAACTCTAAACATGTTTTTTATTTTTCTGACACACTACCAAAGCATTCTCTAATAATTAAATCTGGAAATGATTTTAAGGACACGATTAGAGTTGCATACGATAATAAAACTGAGTCTGAAAATAAAATCACTTACAAAGTAAAAAGGTTTAAAAATCTCGTATCCAAAGAAAGTTTCACCCTTGAGTTTAATCAATTTATAAAAGAAATTGATACTTCTTTGGTTAATCTATTTGTAGACTCAACTATAATAAATGCTTCATTTGAAGTAAATAAAAACTTTTTGACTATTGTTCCAGATCGTATAGTGAAAAACTATAAAATGACCCTTCTTCCAAATAGTGTAATGGGTATAAAAGAGGTAAAAAAAGACACTAGTGTTGTGAATTTCAATATTGCAAACCTCAATAATTTATCCACTCTAGAGCTTAGAGTTTTTAATATTCCATTTCCTAAATCAATTATTCAAATTGTTCAAAACAAAAAAGTTGTAAAAGAGTTCAGGGTATCGGGTGAAAAAATAGAATACTCTATTTCAAGGTGTAAGCCAGGGGATTATGAGCTGAAATTAATCGGAGATCTTGACGAGAATGGCTATTGGACAATTGGAGATATTGAAAAGAAAGTTTTGCCAGAGCCTATAGTAGATTATAAAGGATTATTTCAATTAAAGAAAAACTGGACTAGTAATATTCAATGGGACTTTAAAGCAGAAGATTAAAATCGTCTGCATCTTTTAAAACTGGGAATTTATTTCTAAATAAATCCAGTTCACTTTTAACCAGAGTATTAATCTGTACTCTTGGCGTGTTTTTCTTAAAATCATCTATTCTCTCACCCTTAAAATCATAAACTCTGGAAGATCCATTGTAGTTTATTTCATTGGCGTCTTGCCCTATTCTATTGACACCAAAAACATAGGATGTATTTTCAATTGCTCTTGCTTTAAGTAGGCTTGTCCAGGCATCCGATCTAACTGCAGGCCAATTCGCTACATATATTAAAATATCGTAATCAAATTCTTTATTTTTGTACTTGTTTTTACTCCATAGCGGGAAACGCAAATCATAGCAAATTAATGGTTTTATCTTCCAGCCTTTTATTTCAAAAACAAGTTCTTCCTCCCCCTTTGAATAGTATTTATCTTCCTCAGCCATTGAAAAAAGATATCTTTTGTCATAGTATTGGACTTTATTAGGTTTAACCACATAAAGCCTATTATAAAACTTGTTGTTTTCTTTTATTGGCAAACTACCTACAATACAAGCGTCAAGGTTTCTAGAATGCCGCTGCATCCAAGAAAGTGTTTCTCCAGAATTATTTTCAGCAATTTTATTAGCCATCATTGAAAACCCGGTAGTAAACATTTCTGGTAGAATTATTAAATCAACAGTTTCTAATGCTTGAAATAATTTATCGTACTCTAACTTATTGGTTTTAGGATCTTCCCATAGAATATTGGTTTGAATGGAGGCTGTTTTTATCATTTATATTTTAGAAATAATTATTTAAAAATACATATAAGTTTTATATTTAAAGAGAAGTTTAATTCCTAGCTCAAAAAAAATGAACAACGCTTCATTGGATAAGAAAGAAAAAAATAAAGCGATAATATTTCTAATATTATCTGGATTCTTTTTGGGTTCTATAACCCTACTAAATATACTTGGCACATCTAAGTTTATAGATTATTCTTTTAATTTTTTAGGTTATCAAATTCCATTTGTTATTGCAATAGGAGTACTTCCATATCCAATCACCTTTCTGTGTACAGATCTTATTAGCGAGCTTTATGGCAAAAAAAGAGCGAACTGGGTTGTTTGGATGGGGCTTGCCCTAAACATTTGGGTTATGTTTTTTATTTGGCTTGCTGGAATATTAGATCCTCCAGAACAAATATTAAGTAATTCACCCCTCTATGAAATTAAAAATCAGGAAGTTTTTATTCATTCTGAGTACGCCTTTTACCATATTAGAAAATTGAGCATGGGAGCAACTTTAGCATCCATGGTTGCTTACATAAGTGCACAATTTATTGATGTTAATATTTTTCACTATTTAAAAGCTAAAACAGGAGATAAAAAGCTCTGGTTACGAAATAATGCTTCTACCCTTATTAGTCAATTAGTAGATAGTACAGCTGTAATATTAATCACACATTTTGCTGTAGATGGGCTGCCAAAAACAGTGGACGGAGGGCTTACACACTCGTTAATTTATTTTATAATATCGGGTTATATTTTCAAAATGGTTATTGCCTTATTAGACACCATTCCTTTCTATTATTTGACCAAAAAATTAAAAACCTACTTTTAATTAAAGGATTTTTTTAGAATCTCTATGTCCTCAATAGCTTGTTGCATTTGAGTTTCATCAGTCCCATCATAAAAACCTCTTATTCTTTGCTTTTGATCTATCAAAACAATATTTTCAGTATGTATAAAATCTGCATCGCTTCCATGTTGAAAATTTGGGTCATTTATATCTGGAACAACCAAATAATCTTGCCTAGCTAATCGATAAAGCTCTTGTTTTTTACCTGTTAAAAACCTCCAATATTTATGATCAACACCATATTTTTCTGCATATCTATAAAGAACATCAACATTATCTACTTCGGGCCAAACAGTATGTGAGAGAATTAATATTGAACTATCTAATTTGAAATGCTTGTGTATTTTTAAAAGATTATTCGTCATTTTAGGACAAATCGAAGGACAGGAAACAAAGAAAAAATCTGCCAAAACAATTTTATCTAGCATTATTTCTTTGGTGACCTCTTGATTTAGCTGATCAAGCAATGTAAAGTTAGAAATACGATGATCTCCTCCATCAATTCCTCTTCCTCTTCCATGCAACGATGAGTCCACTAATTCTGGATTAATATCGATTGGTTGAAAAACAGGCAATTTCCTGTCATTTTGCCATTCTAGGTTTAGAAAAATTATAATTCCAGCACCAATAATGAAAATTAAAAATACAATTAATACTCTTTTCATTAATCTAGGGTATTGACATAAGTTTTTCCTGTGAATTGAGCATTCTCCATTCCAAAATGAGCTTTTGAAATTTCATTCCAAGAAAACTCGTTGTTAGCATCAGGTTTAATCATTTTATTTTTTAATAAAGTAATTAACTCTTTTAATGCACTTTGAAGTTGTTGAGGGTTTTTATCGGCTATTTCTAAAAGATTTAACCCAGCAATAGTTTGTGACTTCAAAATAAGAATGGCTGGATGAATTTTTCCAATCTTCAACATTTGAAAAAGAGTTGGTAAAAGCCCTTTTTTTTGATTTGTTCTGTCTGAAATCCCAAAGAAAACCAAGGTCCCAACATTATCTAATAATTGCATGTCTTTTTTAAATGTTTTCCCACCAGTAGAATTAAAAATTGCTTTGATTTTTTTATCAGGAAATATTTGTTGAATTTGTAGGTTGTAATCTTTTTTAGAAGTTTCAATTGGGAAATCTACCCCATTACTTTTCAAGTAAGGAATTTTAGACTCTGTTCTGGTGAGGCCAATTATTTTACAACCCTTTTGTTTTAAAAGCTGGGTTAAAGCGGTTCCAACTCCACCACTTGCCGAGTGAATTAAAACCAAATCATCTTTTTCAATGATGGTTTTTTGGACAGCTAATAATGCTGTGCAATACTGAGTAGCTAAGGCCAGGGCTATTCCATTTTTTACAGAATTAGGAATTTCGATCAATCCTAGTGATGTAGTTACAGCATATTGTGCATAACCTCCAAATCTTGTTAACGCAACTACCCTCTTTCCAATTAAATGATTGTTCTTAGAGTCGTTTGTTTTCTCTACAGTACCAACGACTTCATAGCCCAATACAGCAGGCAACGGAGGCGAAGCTCTATATAATCCCTTTCTGGCCATGACATCTGCAAAATTAATTCCAAATGCATGTACTTTAATTAGAACATCTTCCTTATTTATCAAATTTGGAACTGGAATTTCGCTAGATTTAAAAGAATCTTTTGAAGAACCGTATTTAATTAGTTGTATGGCTTTCATTATTAAAAAAGGGTGTTTGAATCAATAGACTTTTCGTAACCCTGGTCAATTAGTAAATCTTTAAAATCAGAAGCCTCCACCGCTAGTTGATCACATTTCTCATTTTCTGGATGACCAGCATGACCTTTAACCCACTGAAAGGAAACGTTGTGTTTATGGTAAATCAATAAGAATCTTTTCCATAAATCTGGATTCTTTTTTCCCTTAAATCCCTTCTTCACCCACTTAAAAACCCATTTTTTCTCAACCGAATCCACTACGTATTTTGAGTCAGAGAAAACTACAACATCACTTTTACTGGTTTTTAAATTTTCTAAACCAACAATTACCGCCAAAAGTTCCATTCGGTTATTAGTGGTATGTCTAAAGCCTTGTGAAATCTCCTTGTAATGTTTTCCTGCAATTAAAACTACACCAAAACCTCCTTTTCCGGGATTTCCTTTTGCGGATCCGTCTGTATATAAATTAATTTTCATTCAACCAATGGGTTTAGCTCTTCTCCGCATTTTTTACAGAAAATAGCATCGTCTTCATGATTATCCAAAGAACAGGAGCTACAATTTTGAGTATTTAAAGAAGTTTTTGATAGTTCTACAGATATCATTCCAGTGGGAACAGCAATAATAGAGTATCCAAAAATCATAATAATTGAAGCAAAAAATTGACCTAAAGGAGTTTGTGGTGCAATATCTCCATAACCCACAGTAGTTAATGTTACGATTGCCCAATAAATACTTCGAGGAATGGATGTAAACCCATCTTTAGGGTCTTCTAGCATATAAATTATTGTTCCCATAAGAACAACAATAGAAAAAACCACAAAAAGAAATACTACAATTCTTTGCTTACTTGCTATAAATGCTTTTTTTAGTGCTGCAGCCTCTTTAACATATCTTATAAGCTTTAGTATTCTAAATATTCTAATCAACCTTATAGTTCTAATGCTTTTTATAGATGAAATATTATTAGTGCCAATCCCAATACCAATGTAGGAGGGAATTAGGGATAATAAATCTATTATACCATAAAAGCTAAATATATATTTAAAAGGGTTTTTTACTGAGTAAATCCTTAACAAGTATTCCAAAGAAAATAAAAGAGTAAATATCCATTCGAAAATTTCAAAAAGCCAAGACCATTGATTTCTGTATGACTCTACGCTTTCCAGCATAACAACTACAACACTAAGTAAAATCATAAATAGTAGAGCAAGATCAAATAGCTTTCCCATTCGGGTGTCTGCCTCGAAAATTATTTCATGTATTTTTCTTTTAAGTTTATTCATTTAAAAAAGAACTTATAATTTTAGGATAATTTAATAATTCTTCTCGACTTATTTTTTTCTTTAGAGAATTTAGTGATTCATTTTCATCGATGTCTATTTCATATTGGGCTATAATTTCACCTTCATCATAATTTTCATTTACATAGTGAAAAGTAATTCCTGTTTTCTTTTCATTGTTTTTTAAGACCAATTTATGAATATTGTCTCCATACATTCCTTTACCTCCGTATTTGGGTAATAGTGAAGGGTGGACATTGATGATTTCTCCATTAAAACCTTGTATAAATGAATTGGGTATTTTTAAAAGAAATCCCGCTAAAACTATCAAATCAATTTGGTTATTATTTAGCTTATTTAACAATGCTTTTGGTGATAATAAATCCTCTTTATTTATTAAAACGTATCGAATTTGGTGTTTTTTCGCATGTGAAATAGCTCCACTATTTTTATTATTTGAATAAATAAATGAAATATTTATACTTTTATTGCTATTAAAATAGCGAATTATATTTTCAATATTACTGCCTTTCCCAGAGGCAAACAGGGCAATTTTCATCCTTTATTTTTTCGAAATATAGACATTGATTGGTACTTAATCAACTTTAGTAGTTGAATAAGTTTAAACTAAAGTATTTTGTTGAATACAGGAAAAGTTATTTATTTGCACTGCAAACAATTAAAAAACACATTATGTCAGACGTAAAATCTAAAGTTGTATCAATAATAGTTGATAAATTAGGAGTTGACGAAGGAGAAGTAACTAATGAAGCTAGTTTCACTAACGATTTAGGGGCAGATTCCTTAGATACTGTAGAATTAATTATGGAATTCGAAAAAGAATTTAATATTGCCATCCCAGATGAACAAGCTGAGAACATCCAAACTGTTGGTGAAGCAATAAAATATATTGAAGAGAATAAGTAAGTTTCTTATTAAATCTTACCAAGCCTGCATTTATGAATAAAAAACGAGTTGTAATAACTGGTATGGGGGCGCTGACCCCAATTGGTAACTCTGTTGAGGAATATTGGAAAAACCTTTTATCTGGTAAAAGTGGTGCTGAACCTATAACTAAATTCGATGCTACTCTATTCAAAACTAAGTTTGCCTGTGAAGTAAAAAACTTTGACCCATTGGATATAATGGATAGAAAAGAAGCTCGTAAATTGGATCTTTTTTCCACTTATGCACTAGCAACTACACAAGAAGCTATTTTAGATTCTAAATTAGATTTAGAAAAAGTGAACTTGGACAGAGCTGGAGTAGTTTGGGGATCAGGTATTGGGGGAATGTTTACTTTCCAGGAAGAGTGTTTTAATTTTAAAGATGGAGATGGTACCCCTAGGTTTAATCCATTTTTTGTTCCTAAAATGATAGTAGATATTGCAGCGGGTCATATTTCAATAAAATATGGGTTGCGTGGGCCAAATTATGTTACAGTTTCTGCATGTGCATCCTCAACCAATGCAATTATTGACGCATTAATGTTAATTCAACTTGGTAAATCAGATTTTATAGTAACAGGTGGATCAGAAGCAGGTGTAAACATTACAGGTATTGGAGGGTTTAATGCTCTTAAAGCTTTATCAACTAGAAATGATGACCCTAGTACTGCATCAAGACCATTTGACGCAACAAGAGATGGTTTTGTACTTGGAGAAGGGTCAGGATGTTTAATTCTAGAAGAACTAGAACATGCAAAAAAAAGAGGCGCTAAGATCTATGCAGAAGTTGCTGGTGGTGGACTAACAGCAGATGCTCACCATATAACAGCTCCACATCCTGAAGGAAGAGGTGCGATTAGTGTAATGAAAATGTCTTTAGAGGACGCCGGAATGAACCCAGAAGATATTGATTATATAAATGTTCATGGAACCTCTACACCTTTAGGAGACATATCTGAAACTCTAGCTATTAAAAAAGTGTTTGGAGACCATGCCTATAAATTAAATATAAGTAGTACAAAATCTATGACAGGTCATCTATTAGGTGCTGCTGGAGCTATAGAGGCGATAGCTTGTGTAAAATCAATACAAGACAATATTATTCCGCCAACAATTAATTTCAAGCACAAAGACGAAAATATTGACTACAATCTTAACTTGACATTAAATAAGTCACAGAAAAGAGAAGTTAAGGCAGCAATAAGCAACACGTTTGGTTTTGGTGGACACAACACTTCAATCATTGTGAAAGAATTCCATGATTAGTTTTTTTTTTAAAAAAAAGAAACCACCATTACTTTCTGAAGATTTTATATTTTTTTTAAAAAATAAATGTGGAATCATACCTGTAAATCAAAAACTATATTTAGAAGCTATTACGCATAGCTCTTATAAGAATATTGAGAGCAGCCAGTCAGACAACGAAAGACTAGAGTTTCTTGGAGATGCATTTATTTCTTTAGCTGTTGCTAATTATTTATTCAAAGTTTATCCAGACAAAAAAGAGGGTTATTTGACTCAGTTGAGGGCCAAAATTGTAAGTAGAGAAAACCTAAACAAAATAGGAGAAGATATTGGGTTACAGAATTTTATTTTATATCAAAAAAGCACCAATAATTACAAGTCATTGATAGGAAACACGTTTGAAGCTCTGTATGGTGCTATTTTGCTAGATGTTGGATTGGAAGAAGCTCAAAAAAGTATGGAAGAGTTTATTTTAAAAAGTCAAATAGATATAAATCAAATAATTTTAGAAAACAGAGATTATAAAAGTGAATTATTAATGCTCTTTCAGAAAAAAAGAACTGCAATAGTTTTCAAGACACTTAAATCAGATCAGAGACTTCAAGAAGTTACTTTTAGCTCCGAAGTGTTTTCTAATGGAGAAAGTATTGGTAAAGGAAGTGGCTCTTCCAAAAAAGCAGCAGAGCAAGATGCATGTAGAGCTGTTCTTAGCGAGATTTAGTCATTTTTAAAAAACCTATTTCCTTGGCATCTAAAAATCTCCATTGACCTCTTTGCAAATCATTTTTTTTAATTCCAGCAAATTCTATTCTGTCCAAGTGAAGAAGTGTTTTTTCAAAATACTCCATGGATCTTCTTATAACTCTGTTTTTTCCAGAATGTAAAGTGACTATTAACTGTGTTCTATCAGTTTCTTGACGGCCATATTTAACCTCGTCGTATTTAACCTCCCCATCTTCAAGGGTAATCCCTTTTACCATTTCCTTCAAAGAATCAGGATGAATGCTGTTTTCCAACTGAATTACATATTTCTTTTTGATTCCAAAACTTGGGTGGGTTAATCGCGTAGTAAGTTCTCCATCGTTAGTAAGTAACAATAGTCCTGTTGTATCTCTATCTAGCCTTCCTACAGGATAAAGCCTTTGATCACATGCCCCTTCTATAATATCCATTACTGTTTTTCTATCGTGGGTGTCTTTAACAGTTGTAATACAATTTTTAGGTTTATTAATTAAAATATATTGGTGCTTTTCTGCTTTAAGAATTTTACCGTTAAAAACCACTTCATCTTCTCTTGTTACTTTAGTCCCTAGAGCTGTAACTACTTTATTATTGATTTTAATTTTCCCTTCAGCAATTAAAACATCTGCTTCTCTTCTTGAGCAAACTCCAGAATTTGAAATGTATTTATTTAGTCTAATCAATGGTTGGTGTAAAAATTTCTTTAAAGTGAGTGAATTTAAAAGATTTTAAAGCTCTTTCAACAAATATTAAGTCAAATCTTACATTTAAGTCAATTTTATTTTTGTTGATATAATAATCTGCAGCATAAATAATTCTTTTTTGTTGGGGAATTGAAATCAGGTTATCTTCCGAAATAATTGTATTAGTTCTGGTTTTTACTTCAATAAATACCAATTCGTTACCCTTAGATGCTATTATGTCAATTTCGCATTTATGATATCTCCAATTAGTTTCTAAAATTTGGTATTTATTTTTCTTCAAAAAAGAGCGTGCTTTTTGTTCTCCAACTTCCCCTATTTTTTGGCGACTAACAGACAATGATTATATTTATTTTTTGTTTTTAATAATAAGTTAATTATTTTAAATTTGAAATCTAAATAAAAAATAATGAAAAAAATTATTCTTCTTTCTGCAATGTTTTGCTACGGGTTCGTTTCTGCCCAAATTAAAACTCCTCAACCTAGTCCAACTGCTACTATAACTCAAAAAGTTGGAGTATCTAACATCTCTGTTGAATACTCAAGACCTGGCGTTAAAGAAAGAGAAATATTTGGGGAATTAGTAGGTTATGAAAAAATGTGGAGAACAGGTGCTAATAAAGCCACTAAAATAACCTTTGACGAAAATTGTGTTTTTGGAGGAGCTAAAGTGAAAAAAGGGAGTTATTCTTTATTTACTATTCCAGGAGAAAAAGAATGGACGGTTGTTTTAAACAAAAATACTGAACTTTGGGGAGTAGGAGATTACGAAGAAGCAAACCAAGTTTGTAGTATTAAAGCTAAAGTAATTGAAACAAAAGATTTCACAGAATCATTTACAATTGATTTTGGAACATTTAAATCCTTTAACGCGATTATGTCTTTAAAATGGGCAAATACCCGAATTGATATTAAATTAGAATCTTTAGCTTCCAAAGAATTAGAAAAAGAATTTTTAGAATTGTTAACCAAAGGCCCATCTGCCAATGATTACTACAATGGAGCTAAATTTTTTGCAGATAACACTTCAGAATACGAGATGGCTTTAGAGTGGATAAATACTGCCATAGAGAAAAGACCTGATGCATTTTGGATGCAGTTTCACAAAGCCAGAATACTCCAAAAAATGGGAAATAACAAAGAATCTATCTCAGTAGCTGAAGAAGTAATATCGTTTGCTAAAGAGAAAAAAGATGACTATGGCTATATTAAAAGAAGTGAAGATTTAATAAAAAGTATTAAGTCTAAATAGCTTTTTGGAAGTTGATTACTTTCTGGGCTAGATTTGCAAATAGAATAACTAGTAAGCACCCAACTACATTATACCATAAATAACCCATCTGAAGCCAATTCGGTGCAATTTGGTAGTGATTTAAAAAATGTATGAATACCACCAGTATTTCTGAAAAAATTGCACAATAAAAAACAGCATTAGATTTTACTTTTTTAAAATAAAAAGCAACTACAAAAATTCCTAAAATTGTACCGTAGAAAAGCGAACCTAAAAGATTTACAGCTTGAATAAGGTTTTCAAATAGTGAAGCAGTAGTGGCAAATAAAATAGCCAAAACTCCCCAAAGAAAAGTGAAATACTTAGAAGACATTAGGTAATGATGATCAATCTCTGTTTTTCTAATAGACCTTTTATAAACATCAATAGTTGTGGTAGATGCCAAAGCATTTAATTCGGATGCTGTAGAAGACATAGCAGCTGAAAACATTACAGCAAATAAGAGTCCAATAATTCCCGTTGGTAGATAATCAATTACATAGGACATGAAAATATAATCTTTATCATTTAACTCAGCTGAAGGATTATTTTCTCTAACAATATTTTTTACATTGATATTAATCTGCTTCATTTTTTCTTCACTAGACAAAACACTTGTTTTTAACTCTTCTATTTTTAATTCATCTTCATGTTTTTGAGCATCCAATAAGCTATATATATCAACTGTCTTTTTTTCATGTAAAACTTTAAATTCATTCTCTAATTTAATTACTTGTTCAGAATAAATAGAGCTTTTTACATTGTTGAGTTCTACTTTATTAAAAAATATTGGAGGGGTGTTAAATTGATAAAAAACAAAAACCATAACACCAATAAACAATATAATGAGTTGCATAGGAATCTTAAGTAATCCGTTCATAATTAGTCCTAGCCTGCTTTGAGCCAAAGATTTTCCAGTTAAGTATCTTTGTACTTGAGATTGATCTGTTCCAAAATAAGAAAGAAATAGAAATAAAGCTGCGGTTGTACCTGTCCAAAAATTGTACCTATCATCTAGACTAAAATCAAAATTAACAAGGTTGAGTTTGCCCATTTTTCCAGCTACGTTTACTGCATCTAAAAATGAAATATTACTTGGCAGCATGTTTAGAACTAAAATTCCAGCGAGAATCATTCCCCCCATCATAACTGCCATCTGCTGCTTTTGAGTCTGGGTAACGGCCTTTGTTCCACCAGAGACTGTATATATAATTACTAATAAGCCAATAAATATATTAGTTAAAGTAAGGTTCCAATTTAATAGTGTAGATAGAATTATAGAAGGAGCATAAATGGTAATTCCTGCGGCCAATCCTCTTTGTATTAAAAATAAAAAAGCTGCCAAGGTTCTTGTTTTTAAATCAAACCTAGTCTCTAAATATTCATAGGCAGTATATACTTTCAATCTATAGAATATGGGTAAAAATGTCACTGAAAGAATAATCATGGCAATAGGCAATCCAAAGTAGAACTGGATAAATCTCATGCCGTCTGTATATGCTTGCCCAGGTGTAGATAAAAAAGTAATCGCACTCGCTTGAGTAGCCATTATAGAAATTCCTATTCCCCACCATTTAGCATCGTTATTTCCCTTTAAATAACTTTGTAAATCTTTTGCGCCACGGGTTTTCCAAATGCCATAAGCTACTATAGAAAACAGCGTGAAAATTAGTACAAACCAATCTAAATTACTCATGAAAAATTCTTTGTTATCCAACTAAGAGTCACTATAATTAGTAGTAAAACTGTAAGAAGAATGATATACCAATGATTCCAAGATTTAAAAACTGGGGGCTTTTCAGATTCAATCATTGTTTAAACTAATTATATTAACCAATAATTTATATGCTCCGCTTACGCCAGCTGGTAGTTGTCTAAAAAAAGAAATACCGGTGTAGGTATAATATCCTTTTCCATATTTTGCGATCAATAAAGATCCTTTTTTTGGGTCTTCGTTTAGATCGTTCCAAGATAATATCGGTTGGTATTCTTTGCTCCACGCATTTGGAAAATACAATCCTCTTTCTTGAACCCAGTTTTTAAAATCTTCTTTAGTGATTTTATTTGGGTAATTCATAACAGGATGAGAATTATTTAAAAAAGTTACTTGGGCGTCTTCTTGGGTTACTCTATCTCTGGATATTTGAAGAGGATATGGAAAGAAGTCTTTGGTTTTTAGCCTATAGCTAGTATTGTATTGAACTACTAGATTCCCCCCTTCGCTTACATACTTTAGAAGTAAGTTCGAAACATAAGGTGCATTTGGTTCAACGTTGAAAAACCTTACACCAGTGATAACTACATCGTATTTTTTTAAATCCTTAAGTGTTATTTCTTTGGGATTAATTTGCTCGATATCGTATTTCAAAATATTTAAATGTTGGTCTACTAAATCTCCAGCTCCCATTAGATATCCAATTTTCTTAGGGACAGTATTTAGATTTAAATATACCAGCTGTAATTCTGCTTTAGGAAACCATCTTTGCTCAGCTATGTGATCGTACTCAATTGTACTAATTGCATGGGCATCTAGTTCATTTATTTGCACTTTCAGAGTTCCAGAATTAGCAGTTTTGTTAGGTGAAATAAAATATTCTAACAATACCTGTTCGTCTACCTTATTTATAGAAAATTGCGTTGGTCCAGAAACTTTCCATCCTTGAGGATGGATAATTTTAACCTCTCCTTTTTGATCATCTGAGTGAGCAACTACAGTAACAGAAATTTTTTGAGTTGCTTCATCTGAGAAAATCATTACTTTTTGGTCAATATTTGCTGTTGCTTTAGGGCATACTATCCAATCTTTGTTCTGCTCTCCTTTTACAGGGTCATTCCATTTGAAGACCAATGGTCTTTTAAAATCAATTGTTGTTTCTCCAATTTC
>CAJIYZ010000032.1 GCA_905181675.1 Bacteroidetes bacterium MED-G20 | reverse complement strand
AGCGATTACTTATGGTAAAAATTTAGGAGAAGTTAATGTAGTTACTTACGGCGATGCAAGTAATGAAGCTCTTTTAGAAATGGGAGAATATGGTGCTAAAAATATTTGGGTTTACAGAAATATTAACGAGCCTAATGATCAAGTAATTTCTAAATTAATTTTGAAGGCAGTAGAAAAATTGGAAGCAGAATTTGTTGTGCTTTCTCAAGACCAAACAGGAAAGTCAATTGGACCAAGAGTTGCTGCAAAATTAGAGGCAGGACATATTTCAGGAGCTATATCTTTGCCCGAAGCTACAGATGATTTCACTGTAAAAACCAATGTATATTCTGGAAAAGCGATTGCTTATGTATGTGTGCATTCTGATAAAAAAGTTATTTCTATACTTCCAAACTCTATTCAACCTGTGGAAAATAAAGTAGAGGCATCTATTTCTGATTTTACGGAAGATTTAGGAACGGGAAGGATTAAAACTATTGATTTAAAACCTTTAGGAGACGGTATTCCATTGCCTGAGGCGGAGCTAGTTGTTTCTGCTGGCAGAGGACTAAAAGGTCCAGAGAATTGGGGGATTGTTGAGGATTTAGCTAAGTCTTTGGGTGCTACTACTGCATGTTCAAGACCAGTTGCAGATATTGGATGGAGACCACATCATGAACACGTTGGGCAAACTGGAGTTGCAATAAGACCAAACCTTTATATAGCGGCAGGTATTTCTGGTGCTATTCAACATTTAGCAGGTGTAAATGGAAGTAAAGTAATAGTTGTTATTAATACAGATCCTGAAGCGCCATTTTTTAAGGCTGCTGATTATGGAGTAGTAGGGGATGCATTTGAAGTATTGCCAAAATTAACGACAGCAATTAACAATTTCAAAGCTTCACAAGTATAATTACATATTTTAGTTATCTTTATGTTTAACCCTGAAATGTAGTTTTATATTTAGTCCACTATGGAGAAAATCAAGTTAGATATTGCTGGATTGTCCTACAGCCAAACCCAGTCTGGCGCGTATGCTTTGGTACTCTCTGAAGTAATTGGAAAAAGAAGATTGCCAATTATCATTGGCGGTTTTGAAGCTCAAGCTATTGCTATAGAACTTGAGAAAATGACTCCAAGCAGGCCTCTGACCCATGATCTTTTTAAAAATTTCTCGGATCATTTCAATATAAATTTAGTCGAGGTAATTATATATAATTTGGTGGAAGGCATTTTTTTCGCAAAATTAATCTGTGAGCAAGAAGGTAAAGAAGTTGAAATTGATTCTAGAACTTCGGATGCTATTGCTTTGGCAGTTAGGTTTGAATGTCCAATTTATACTTTTGAATTTGTATTAAGTTCCGCAGGAATTATTTTAGATGATGATGATGCTGAAGAGCTAGAGGATATGAATTCCGAGATAAATCTTGAGGAAATCACAAAAAACCCGACAGAAAGAATGAGTCTTAAAGATCTCAAAAAGCATCTGAAAAAATCAATTGATAATGAAGATTACGAAGCAGCTTCAAGATTTAGAGATGAAATTAATAAAAGAAAAGAGAATTAAAATTTTCAAATCATTACTTTTTTATCTGACTTTAAATCTCTGGTTTACAGCTTGCACTAGCTCCGTGGAGAGCAAATTAATTGGAGTTTGGCAAATTGATCATGTAGATTACAATGACCAAAATACCTCTACAGTTCCGGAAAATGAAAGGTACTCTATGGAATTAAGTAAAGAAAACAATAAAAAAAAGTTTTCAATTGATGGTGTTATAGGTTCTTGGTTACTAAAGGATTCCACCTTATTATTTGAAAATATTCCAGAATCAAAAACGTATATAGATTCTATGTTTGTTATTAATGATGCATATGGGAATTCTACAATTATCCTTCAGAATGGAGATCAAAAAATTGCAACTATTAAAGATGGATTTGTAGTTCCTGAAAAAGTGACCTACAAAATGAAGGTTATTTCTGTTAACTTAGAAGAACTTATTCTTCAAATTGATGAAGATTTACATACTTATAATAAAGTAAATTAATATTTTGGACATTTCTTTTCTTTCTATTTTTAGAGGTTTAATCGGAATTGCGGTTATTATTTCAATTGCTTTTTTATTTAGTGAGAAAAAGTCTAAAATATCTTGGAAAGTTGTCGGTATTGGTCTTCTGTTTCAATTAATTCTAGCATTTTTAATTTTAAATCCTTTAGGAATCTCTTTCCTTGAATATTTCAGATTGGGATTTCAGCTACTAGGAAAGGTGTTTGTTGCTATTCTTGATTTTAGTACAGCTGGAGCTGATTTTCTCTTTGGATCTTTTTTAGATACAGAAAAACATGGTTTCCTTTTTGCATTTCAAGTTTTACCTACAATTATTTTTTTTTCAGCATTAACAAGCTTGCTATTTTATTTGGGTGTTATTCAAAAAATAGTTTACTATTTTGCTTTAATAATGACTAAACTATTAAATCTTTCAGGTGCTGAAAGTCTTTCAGTTGCAGGAAATATTTTTTTAGGCCAAACAGAGTCTCCTTTAATGATTAAAGCCTACTTGGCCAAAATGTCTAGATCTGAATTGCTTTTGGTTATGACTGGTGGAATGGCAACATTGGCTGGTGGAGTTTTAGCCGCCTACATTGCTTTTTTAGGTGGTGATGACCCAAACGAAAGATTAATATTTGCTAAACATCTTTTGGCAGCTTCTTTTATGGCAGCGCCTGGCGCAGTTATAATTTCAAAAATTCTAATTCCTCAAACTCAAGAAATTGATTCTAATGTTGAGGTTTCTAAAGAAAAAATAGGTAGTAACGTATTAGATGCTATTTCAAATGGAACAGTGGAAGGATTAAAATTGGCAGTTAATGTTGCATCCATGCTCTTAGTTTTTATAGCATTTCTTGCAATGGGGAATTTTATACTTCTTAAAATCGGCTCTGTTACCGGTTTAAATTCTTTTATTTACGATTTTAGTAATGGCCAATTTTCCGTACTATCTCTTCAAGTAATATTGGGCTATATTTTTGCCCCTTTGATGTGGCTTCTAGGAGTATGTAGTGAGGATATTACTATTGTTGGTAGATTAATTGGAGAAAAATTAATAATGACTGAGTTTATAGGCTACATAAGTCTTGGAGATTTAAAATCCTCAGGATCTTTCGCCGAGGAGAAGTCTATAACAATGGCTACTTACATGCTTTGCGGTTTTGCAAACTTTGCTTCTATTGGTATTCAAATTGGTGGAATAGGTTCACTTGTTCCTAGTAAAAGAAAACTCCTTTCTGAGCTCGGAATGAAGGCTTTGTTAGCAGGAACATTGGCATCTCTCTTATCTGCTACAATTGTTGGTATGACTTATTAACTTCTCGTTGATAAGTTTTTAAACCTTTTCTTATTTTTTGACCAAATACATTCTATTTTTAGAATCTAAAATTTTTATGAAACAATACCATAAATTATTATCCCATATTCTTGAAAATGGTGTTCAAAAAGGGGATAGAACAGGAACAGGAACCATAAGTACATTTGGTTATCAAATGAGGTTTGATCTTGCCGAGGGTTTTCCGTTATTAACTACAAAAAAACTTCATTTAAAATCTATAATTCATGAATTACTTTGGTTTATAAAGGGAGAAACAAATACTAAGTATTTAAAAGAGAATAATGTTAAAATATGGGATTCATGGTCTGACGAAAATGGCGATTTAGGACCTGTTTATGGACATCAGTGGCGAAATTGGAATTCTGACGGTGTAGATCAAATCAGTATTTTAATAGATCAAATTAAAAACAACCCTAATAGCAGAAGGATGATTGTATCGGCATGGAACCCAAGTGTTTTGCCCGACACTTCTGAAAGTTTTTCTAAAAATGTAGCTAATGGTAAAGCTGCTTTGCCACCTTGTCATGCTTTTTTTCAATTTTATGTTACAGAAGGGAAATTGTCTTGTCAATTGTACCAAAGAAGTGCAGATACTTTTCTTGGTGTACCATTTAACATAGCATCTTATGCTTTATTTACCATGATGATTGCGCAAGTTACTAATTTACAAGCTGGTGATTTCATTCATACATTCGGGGATGTTCATCTATACAATAATCATTTAGAGCAAGCAAAAGAACAATTGTCTAGAGAGTTTAAATCCTTGCCCACAATGAAAATAAATCCAGAAATAAATGATATTAATGACTTTAAGTATGAAGATTTCGAGTTAATTAATTATGATCCACATCCACATATAAAAGCAGCTGTTTCCGTATGATTATATCTATAATAGTGGCAATTAGTAAAAACCAAGTTATTGGGAAAAACAATCAACTAATTTGGAACCTACCAAAAGACATGAAATATTTCATGGACACAACTATGAATACTACCGTAATAATGGGAAGAAAGAATTATGAAAGTATTCCTAAGAAGTACAGGCCATTAAAAAATAGAAATAATGTAATTATTACTCGAAACAAGTCTTATAAAGCTGAGGGATGTCTGGTAGTAAATAGTATTGAAGAAAGTCTGGAATCTTTAAGAAATGTTGAAAATAAAGAGGTGTTTGTAATAGGCGGTGGAGAGATTTATAAAAAGTTTTTAGAAAAGGGATTGATCGATAGAATGTATATTACCCACATTGATGAGCAATTTGATGGAGATACTTTTTTTCCGGAAATCAATTATGATTCTTGGCAATCATCTGAGTTTTTAAACCATAAAAAGGACGAATCTAACCCTCATGATTTCAAAATAATGGTTTACAATAAGTTAAATTAAGCTACTTTAAGTTTGCTGATTTTCGATTTTGAAAACTGTTTTTCTGCATAAGATAAATCAATAACTAATTCCTTTACTTTTTGATCTGGGGCATTGTACATAGAATCTGTTAGGATAGCTTCGCATATTGATCTTAATCCTCTAGCTCCTAAATTTAAAAGCATTGCTTTTTCGACTATAAAATCTAAAACTTCCTTTTTTATAACAAGATTTATGTCGTCCATCTCAAATAATTTGATGTACTGCTTGGTAAGTGCATTTTGAGGGTCGGTTAAAATACTTAACAAAGTTTCTTTATTTAATGGATGGAGATAAGTAAGAACTGGAAACCTGCCTATTAGTTCTGGAATTAACCCATACTTTTTAACATCAAGTTGGTTTACATTAGACAACATTTTTTCTTCATTAAAATCCGAGTCTGACATTGTGTTAAACCCAATAGCCTGGCTCTTTACCCTTCTTTCAATAATTTTAGTAATTCCATCAAAAGCTCCCCCGCAAATAAAAAGTATATTTTTAGTGTCAATTTGAATCATTTTTTGTTCAGGATGCTTTCTTCCACCTTGTGGTGGAACATTTACTGTCGCACCTTCTAACAATTTTAGCATTGCTTGTTGAACACCCTCACCAGAAACATCTCTTGTAATAGAAGGATTATCACTTTTTCTAGCAACTTTATCTATTTCATCTATAAAGACTATGCCTCTTTCGGCTGCTTCAACATTAAAGTCTGCTGCTTGAAGTAATCTAGAAAGAATACTTTCTACGTCTTCTCCAACATAACCTGCTTCGGTTAGTACGGTAGCATCGGCTATACAAAATGGCACTTTTAAAAGATTGGCAATTGTTTTGGCGAGTAATGTCTTACCAGTTCCAGTTTCTCCAACCATGATAATATTAGATTTTTCAATCTCAATATTGTCTTTTTTTTTGTTTTTTTGCGTGAGTCTTTTGTAGTGATTGTAAACAGCTACCGACAACACTTTTTTAGCTTCATCTTGTCCAATTACATGTAATCCTAAATTTTCAACGATTTCTCTAGGAGTAAGAAGTTTAAGAGTGTCTTCAATTTCATTTTTGGATTTCACCCCTCCCTCTTCTTTGACTATTAAGTGGGCTTGACTTATACAAGAATCGCAAATGTGGCCAGTTATACCAGCAATAAGAACATTTACTTCTTTCTTTTCTCTACCGCAAAATGAGCAACGTATACTTTCTTCTGAAGTTTTTGACATAAATTATTTTCTAGTTAATACTTCGTCGATCATTCCATAGTCTTTTGCTTCTTGGGATGTCATCCAATAATCTCTATCACTATCTTTCCAAACTGCTTCGTAATCTTTCTTAGTGTGATGAGAGATTATATCGTATAGTTCTTTCTTTAATTTCTGTATTTCCCTAGCTGTAATTTCAATATCTGAAGCTTGACCTTGAGCACCTCCTAGTGGTTGGTGAATCATCACTCTAGAATGTTTCAGTCCTGTTCTTTTACCATCTGCTCCTGCACATAACAATACCGCACCCATGGATGCAGCCATCCCAATACATATTGTAGAGACATCTGGCTTTATGTATTGCATGGTATCGTAAATTCCAAGTCCTGCATAAACAGAGCCCCCTGGAGAGTTAATATATATTTGAATATCTCTTTTAGCATCTATAGACTCTAAAAAAAGTAATTGTGCAGTAATAATATTTGCAACATAATCGTCAATTGCAGTTCCTAGAAAAATAATTCTATCCATCATTAATCGTGAGAAAACATCCATCACAGCAACATTCATTTGTCTTTCTTCAATAATATTTGGAGTCATTCCTACAGGGACATTTGGTAATATTGAACTGTAACTATCCAATGTTGAACTGGATATTCCCATGTGCTTTATGGCATATTTTCTAAACTCTTCGCTACTGTTGTGCATAATATTTATCTTTTTTTAAAGTTAGGAATTTATTGATTCAGCTCTGCAACCTTTTTAGTAAAATCTTCGTGGGCTAAAAACTTATCGTTAATTTTTAAGGTGTTTTTAAGATATTCCATTACTTTCTTATCGTAGATCATATCGTTAATTTTTCTTGCTTCATCTTTGTTGGCAAGGACTTTTTGAGCAGTCTTTTTTAATTCATCTTCTGCAGGAATCATCATTCCGTATTGGACATATTGGTTCCCCATTAAATCCATTGTGAAGTTTAATAATTCCTCTCCCTCTACTTTTAATTTTTGATCTTTAATGATGAAGTTTTCAATTAACTGCCATTTTAGACCTTCTGCATATCTGTCGTACTCCTTTTCAATATCTTCTTTTTTAGCTTCTTTATTTGAAGACAGAATCCATTTCTTTAAAAAGTTATCTGGCAACTTAATTTTAAGTTTTTTTATTAGAGTTTTAGAAATATCGTCTTTTAGAAGTCTGTCAATATCTGCAATAAACATTTTATTTAAATCTTCATGTACTTTCCCTCTAAACTCTTCTACATTCTTAGCTTCACCGGCACCATAAATCTTGTCGAAAAGTACCACATCAACATTGGCTGGTTCTAAAGTTTTAACCTCATTGACAGTCATGAATACATCGTTTATGTAGTTTTTTGCTTTTGCTTTATCGATTCCCAACATTGCTGCCATGTCAGTATCTCCTCTGGATATTTTCTTGGGATCTAATTGGAAAGTATCTGTTGGTTTACAACCTGTAAGCTTTCGCTTTGATTTTTTATCTGTAATAAATTCCAAGGATACTGTAGAACTTTGATTAAAACCGTCAACAACAACATTTCCATTTTGGTCTAATTCTTTGAAATTAGCCATAATCATATCTCTGTCTCCAGCTTTTTCTACACTTGTAAGCTTTCCGTATCTTCTTGCAAAGTCGTCTACTTGTTTGTCAATTAGAGCTTCGTTTACCTTT
>CAJIYZ010000031.1 GCA_905181675.1 Bacteroidetes bacterium MED-G20 | reverse complement strand
CAATTTTAATTTACTCATTTCGAAAATACAAATTATATAATTATATAAGTAGTTGTTAAGAGAAATTTATTAAAAAAAAATTAAACAAATTAAAACAAATGTTTTTCTGCGTGATAACTAGACCTTACTAATGGGCCACTTTCCACAAACCTGAACCCTGATTTAAGTCCATATTCTTTGTATTTCCCAAACTGCTCTGGAGTTATAAATTCCTTTACAGGAGCATGTTCTGGTGTTGGCTGTAAATACTGACCAATAGTTACTATATCAACTTTTACAGATCTTAAATCTTCCAATGTTTCATAAACTTCTTCTTCCGTCTCCCCCAATCCCAACATTAAACCAGACTTTGTTTTCATCCCACCTTGTTTGAGGCGTAATAAAAGCTCTAAACTTCTATTGTATTTTGCTTGAACTCTTATTGTTTTAGTGAGTCTTCTTACGGTTTCAATATTGTGAGAAACAATTTCTGGAGCAACTTCAATTATATTATTTAAATTTTCCCAAATACCTGCAAAATCTGGAATTAAGGTTTCTAAAGTTGTTGTTGGACATTGTCTTCGAATTGCTTTAACGGTACTAACCCAAATATCAGACCCTCCATCGGCTAAGTCATCCCGATCAACAGATGTTATAACGGCATGTTTAACTTTCATCAATTTAACAGAGTTAGCTACCCTGCCAGGCTCAAAAACATCTACAGCTTCAGGCTTTCCTGTAGCAACAGCACAAAAACCACACGATCTCGTACAGACATTGCCTAAGATCATAAATGTAGCTGTTCCAGCTCCCCAGCATTCACCCATGTTTGGGCAATTTCCACTTTCACATATTGTGTGAAGTTTATGTTCAGACACTAGGTTTCTTACTTTTTTGAAAGATTCACCAGTGGGCAATTTCACTTTAAGCCATTTAGGCTTTTTAGTTTTTACAACAGTATTAACACTCATTAATAAAATTTATTTCCAATAGAACAATTAATATAAACACTAGGATAAAACCTATAACTATTATTCTCTACCATTAATACTACAGGCTTTGAAAAGACATCAAGAGAAACTCCAACCTCTAATGAATTTAAAATTTCTCTATTAGAAGAATAATCAAAATCAAGGCCAAATTTAAAAAACATCCCTGGATTAATTTTGGTTTCCATAAGACCTGCTGACCAAGGAGCTCTACCATAGATATTGTAAAAATTGTGTAATTCCGAATCGTATCTTTCGGTAGCAATGCCAGCTATTTTACCAGTGAAATCATATTTAAAAACCTCAAGAAAAACAGGCTTAACTAAACCCAAAGAAGGACCTACAGTATAGTTCATTGTTATTTGCAATCCATTGTCTCTTAATTTTTCATACAAAATTTTTCTCTTTCCAAATCCAACTCTTAGAGTATATAAAGAGTTTTTTTTACCAAAAATAAATTTTTTGGCATTTTCATCAAAAGAACCAAAAATTTTGTACTCTTTATCGTGATTAAAGCTCATTAAATCAACGTTTATTAAAGATTTTTTTTTGAAAGTCTGAAATTTAGAAACGCCATAGTTTAGTCCAAGGCCAGCAGAATGAACAGTACCACCCACCCATATTTCTTTATTAATTCTTGCCATTAATTTCTCGTTAACAGGGACTTGAGAAAAAACTGACAGAACGAAAGTTTGAAAGATTAATATTAAAAGTATGTTTGCTAATCTATACATCACTAGCAAAAATAAAGAAAATCTAGAATAAAAAGAATTGTTTAAAGGAAAGTTTAAAACAAATAAAGTACTTTAATTAAAAGATGGCTTTTTTAGTTTTTTTATCTTGCATTGTAATAATATCTTTTTGGTCATCCTCCTGTGGATTTAAACTGTAAGCTGGACAAGTTTTCTGTGGGGGTTGAAATATAAAACAAGAAGTAAGTGAGGATAAAACTATAACTGCAAACGTGTAAGTGAATAATTTTTTCATGATTTTTTCGTAATATCTATTAACAAAATTATCAAAAAAGACATACCAACAATAAAATCACTTGATTTTTATTTACTGTAGTATTAAATAGCAACGAATTGAATACAAAACATTTACATAAACAATGGACATCAATAATTGAAGAAGAGTTTTCCAAAAATTATTTTCGAAAAATAATGAGGGAAGTAAAAAATTGCAATTCTAAAGATTTACTATGTCCAAAAAGAGAAAATATTTTTAGAGCATTTGAAATAACAAATTTTTCAGATTTGAAAATTGTAATTTTAGGTCAAGACCCATATCATGGGGAAAACCAAGCCAATGGACTGGCATTTGCAGTTAATAAAAATAATAAGATACCTCCTTCATTAAGAAATATTTTTAAAGAAATAAAAAACGATTTAAATATAGACCCCTTGACAAGTAAAGATCTTGAATCTTGGGCAAGCCAAGGTGTTCTTTTACTAAATTCTTCTCTTAGTGTTAAACTTGGGATAGCAAACTCCCACAGCAAATTAGGATGGGAACTATTTACCAATAAAATTCTAAAAGAAATTTCGTTAATGAAAAATAAAGTGGTTTTTGTTTTATGGGGAAATTTCGCAAAGAAAAAGGAATCCTTAATAGATACTAAAAAGCATCTTATTTTAAAAGCACCACACCCATCTCCTTTATCGGCATATAGAGGTTTTTTTGGTTGCAAACATTTTTCAAAAGCAAATGACTTTTTAAGAAAAAATGATTTAAAAGAAATTATTTGGTGAATAATAGATTTAAGAACATAATATTATTGTCTTTATTCCCAACATTTTTTTTTGGGCAAGAGATAAGAAATCTGGAGGTTTTTAAGAGTCTTAAACTCAGCAAATCCGAAAAGATTAATTCTAATAACCCCAAAGAAATAGTAAACAATATTTTGCTTTCGGAAATCGAAAAAGGATATTTCACATGTAGTGTTGATTCAATAAATCTAAATAATCAAAAGTTAAAAATCTATTTGCAAACTGGAGATCTAATTACTTTAGATACTGTAAAAGTTAATTTACCAAGTTCGCTAGAACTTAAATTAAGAGAAGATTTCAATAGTGAAAAAAATTATTTCAATCCCAGTGAATTATCCAATAAAATAAAAAAATGGATTGCTCTAATGAACAACAATGGATTTCCATTTGCAGAATTCGAATTTAAAAAGAGTGAAATGGTAAATTCGAAAATTAATTTGGAATGCAATTTAATTTCTGGGCCATTGGTTAAAATTGATTCTATTATCAATCCTGAAATTACAAAAAAAGAACTACTACTAGTTTATAAATTGACACATATTAGGAAAGGGGAACCGTTCAACTTAAACAAGATTTATAAAATTAGTGAAAACATTAAAAATTCAGGATTTATAAAAGAAATAAGACCTCCAGCTTATGAATTTATTGACAATAGAGCGTCCATTTATACTTATGTTAAACCGCAATCAAAAAACAGTATTAACGGTCTTGTTGGTATTCAGCCTGGAGAAAATGAAACTGTCCAATTTACAGGAAATGTAGCCTTAAGTTTTCAAAATGCTTTAAGCTATGGTGAAGTTTTAAAAATTAATTGGCGAAGAATGTTCAATTCTTCTCAAAATCTAATTGCTGAAGTAAGCTATCCATTTTTATTTAATACTAATTTTGAGATTAAAGGGGGATTAGATATGATTAAAAAAGACAGTTCATTTTTTAATCTTAATTCCAAGTTGGTAATTAATTACAAATCCAACTCCAATTTATCTAACGGTTTTTTATTTACCAATACCAACTCCACTAATCTTCTTAAAGACGATTACAGTTCCACATCTGTAAACAGTTTTGGATTCACAACAAATATTAAAAAACTTGACAACCAATTCAATCCTACCAAAGGATATAAAATAAAAAGTGAGATAGCTTATGGATGGAAAGAAACTTATTCATCAGATACAATTACTAGTAATATACTTAGATCACCAAATTTTAATGGAAATCTATCTTTTACAACTTATCTAAGTTTAGTTAAAAGAACAACATTTAAATTAAAACTTTCTGGATCTACTATCCAAAACAATATTCTTTACGAAAATGAACTAACTCGTATTGGAGGCTACAAAACTTTAAGAGGATTTAATGAGGAGTCTATATGGGTAAGCTCGTTTATTTTAGGCAATTTAGAATTTAGATATCTAATTGATGAGAAATCAAATATCTTTCTTTTTTCAGATTTTGCTTGGACCGAAAGCAAAACCAACAATTTTTTAATAGAAGATTACTTTCAGAGTTTGGGTTTTGGAACAAATATTTCAATGGCAAATGGCATGTTAACATTAATTTATGGTTTAGGAAGGAAAATTGACAATCCATTTTTAATTAGAACAGGTAAAATTCACCTTGGCTTTACAAGCTATTTCTAATTTAAGACAACAAACATTAGACAAAGTAAATTATTCTTGTTTTTTATAAGTCTAAAAACTACATTTGCCAAAAAATATTTAAGATGAGTAATTTAGTAAAAGAAAACTTTAAAGTAAAAGACATTAGCCTCTCAGATTGGGGCAGAAAAGAAATAAGATTAGCGGAAGCAGAAATGCCAGGTTTAATTTCTTTAAGAGAAGAGTACAAAGGTGAATTTCCTCTTAAAGGTGCTAGAATAGCTGGATGTCTTCACATGACCATCCAAACTGCTGTTCTTATAGAAACATTAATTGATTTAGGTGCTGAGGTTACTTGGTCCTCTTGTAATATATTTTCAACGCAAGATCATGCTGCAGCAGCGATAGCGAAAGAAGGTATACCGGTATTTGCGTGGAAAGGAATGAATGACCAAGAATTTGATTGGTGTATTGAACAAACATTGTTTGCTTTCCAAGACAACAAACCATTGAATATGATTTTAGATGATGGTGGAGATTTAACCAATATGGTTTTAGACAATTACCCAGAACTAGTGAAAGATATAAAAGGACTTTCTGAAGAGACAACTACTGGAGTTCATAGACTGTACGAAAGAATGAAGAACGGAACGCTTCCTATGCCAGCAATCAATATTAACGACTCTGTAACCAAATCGAAATTTGACAACAAATATGGTTGTAAAGAATCACTGGTAGATGCGATAAGAAGATCTACCGATATTATGATGGCAGGAAAAGTTGCAGTAGTAGCTGGTTATGGAGATGTAGGAAAAGGTTCTGCAGCTTCACTTCAAGGTGCAGGAGCAAGAGTGATTGTTACAGAAATTGATCCAATATGTGCACTTCAAGCTGCCATGGATGGATTTGAAGTTAAGAAAATGGAAAATGCAGTCTCAGAAGCAGATATTGTTGTTACAGCAACTGGCAATAAAGACATCATTAAAGGAAAGCATTTTGAAATGATGAAAGACAAAGCTATAGTTTGTAACATTGGACATTTCGACAACGAGATAGATGTTGCATGGCTAGACACCAACCATGGGTCTACCAAAACTACAATCAAACCACAAGTAGATATGTATACCATCAATGGCAAAGATGTTATTCTATTGGCAGAAGGAAGATTAGTGAATTTAGGTTGTGCTACTGGACATCCATCTTTTGTAATGAGTAATTCTTTTACTAATCAAACTTTAGCCCAACTTGAACTTTGGAAAAATAGTGCAAACTATAAAAATGAAGTTTACATGTTGCCAAAACACCTTGATGAAAAAGTTGCACTTTTACACCTTGCAAAAATTGGTGTAGAACTAGAAACTTTAAGAGATGATCAAGCAGAATATATTGGTGTTAAAGTTGAAGGGCCTTTCAAGCCTGAATATTACAGATATTAATTAGCCCTGTTGGG
>CAJIYZ010000030.1 GCA_905181675.1 Bacteroidetes bacterium MED-G20 | reverse complement strand
TAAATATTCTTGCTCTGGTTGACCTGGTGTTGGTATGAAAAAAACTTTTTTTTCTAGAAAATAAAGGTCCATAATACTGCTGTATCCAGATCTGCATATGACAAGCTCTGAAGTTGAAATAACTTCTAAAAAAACAGATGTTTGTAAATGTGGGTATATGGTGATGTTTTTGGTAGATGTTTCTTTTGTGTTTGTAATGCCATTTATTATTGCACAATGCGCATTAATTTTTAGAAAACAATTTTGAATTTCTTTTTCAAATTGACCTCTTTGAGGTTCTGGTCCAGAAATAATTGCTAAATATTTATACTTATACTTCGTTCTTTCAGTTACATTTTTTTCAAATCTAGATAAAGGTCCTATATTGGTTTGGGGTAATTTAGAATTTGATAATTCTCCTGAAAGCAATGAGTTCTCAAAGTCAGGCACCCAGCAGTGGTCAAATCTTTGGATAAATAGTTCATTTATTATGTTGACTAGCTTCATTATAAATAAAGGGCCTTTTATTTTAAGTTGATGTGATAGGAATATATTGGTTGTTTTACTACTTCTAAATCCAAATCTATTGTCAGAAATGATTATGTCAATGTTTTGCTCAACACATAATTTTTCAGCTATCTCTTTCTCACGATTTATTGTTTTTAGGAATTTTGGAATTTGTTTTATTATCGCCCATTTTTGACTTGTCTTTTTGCTGTAATAAGGATTGTATCCCTCTATTTCAATATGATTAATTTTTGAAAACTCTTTTTTATAAATCCTTTTTGATATGTTATTTCCACATGTTATAACTTGGTGTCCTCTTGCTTTCAGTAGCTTTATAAGTGGAATTGTTCTTGTTATATGGCCTAAGCCCCAGTCAAGTGGAGCAATTAGTATTTTTTTGGATTTCTTCAGGATTTAAATTGAATGTTTTGTTCGTTAATAAACAGTTTTATTTCATCTAGTCCTATTTTTTTTGTAGAAGAAGTGGTGAAGTTTACTGGGAAAGTTTCCCATTCTTTCAATAGAAATTTTTTATATTTTTCTGTGTTTTCTTTTATTTCAGCCTTCTTAAGTTTGTCAGCTTTTGTAAAGCATATGACAAATGGTATAGTTTTAACTGCGCAATACTCCATAAATTCAAGATCAATTTTTTGTGGAGTAACCCTTAGGTCAATCAACATAAATAAACAGACTAAGTTTTCTCTTTTCTCTAAATATTTCAGGGTAAAGCTTTGGAATTCTTCTTTTATTTTTTTTGAAATTTTGGCGTATCCATATCCTGGTAAATCTGCCAGATAAAAATTTTCATTTATTAAGAAATGGTTAATTAGTTGGGTTTTCCCAGGTTTTCCAGATGTTTTTGCTAGTTTTTTACTGTTGGTAAGAGCATTTATTAAGGAGGATTTTCCAACATTTGACCTTCCGATAAAGGCATACTCTGGGAGATTTGCTTTTGGACATTTTTTCCAATCAGAATTACTGCAAAGGAAATCTGCTTTTTTAATTTCCATAATGGTTATTTGATCTTCTTGTAAGTGTTAACATGCCTGTCTTTTTTTTCAGGATAAATATCATCTATAGAAATTAGGATCCCTGTTTCTTCAACATCTCCAAATTTAGTATTCATTGCTGTTCCAAATGTTTTCATAGAAGATGATAGATTCATATATGCAGCTATTAAAGGTGGGATAGAACAATTTAATTCTTTGAGGTTTTTTGTCAATATTTTATATGCTTCTTTATAGCTTAATTCTTTTATTTGGGCGATAAAGTAGGCTATATCGTGGTGAAGTGCTAAGGGCTGTTTTGCGGTAATCCAATGGTCTTTGTCATTGAAGAAGTGGTTCATGAAACCTAGAATTAAATCTCGTCCTTTTTTATTAAAGTCTAAATACATAGTTACTTTTCCAAAAAAATATTTTATTTCTGGGTTGTCTACCACAAGTGCCCCCAATCCATCCCATAGGTTGTCTAATGAGAATATAGCTTTTCTATTGCCAGAACTTGGCTGGTATTCTGGCTGGACAAATGATCTGCCTAACTCAATTGTTAAACCCAATATTTTAGAATAAAAATCAGAACTAAAATCAAATAAATTATTCGTAGCTGTCTTATTGTGCTTTATAGAATTAATTACATCATTTCCTAGCATGAATCTGTACCCGCCAATTATCTTTTTTTCTTCAGGGTCCCATACTAATAGTTGCTTATAAAATGCTTCTTCTCTTGTGTCAAATTCATCTAGGTCATAAGATTTGCCCGTTCCTCCACCAGCATTTCTGAAGCTAAGTTCTCTTAGTCTTCCTATCTCCATAGTCGTGTTAATATGGTTGTGGTAATCTATTATATAGATCTCATGATTACAATAATTAGTTTTTCTTACAAAAGTGTCTTTGTTTATTTCTTTTTCAATAAGAGAGGTCGGTATAGGATTAATAATTTTTTTCATTTTTTTATCGATTCTATAAATTCTAAATTAATATTGTTTTGTATTTTATATATATGATTTTTAATTTCTTGTGCCCATTCTAAATCATTTTTCTTATCATTTAGATTTCCAGGGTCTATGGGTTTTCCCATAGTTATGTCAATTTTATTTCCTTTTTGCTTGAACATCTCATCCACTAGAAAAAACATTTCAAGATTTATTTTTACACCAAAAATACTTCTCCATTTTGCAATTTGGTAAAATCTTTTTGAATTCTGACCACTAATATAAACTGGATATATTGGTTTATTGTGTTTTTTCGCTTTTGTTACAAAGGTTTTTCTCCAATCTAAATCTTTAATAATTCCATTTTTTTGTCTTGAAACTAGTCCGGACGGGAAGATTACTATGCATTCGTTAGATGCAAATAGTTTTTCAAGTCTTATGATGTTTTCCCTTGAGTTTAATCCATGCTTATTGATAGGGATAAAGTAGGGCTTGAAAGGTTCAATTTCTGACAAGATGTCATTAACTAAAAACTTGATGTCTTTTCTGTATTTTCCAATTTCGTTGATAAGTGCAAGTCCGTCTAATCCTCCTAGTGGGTGGTTGGCAACAATAATAACTCCTTTTTCTCTTGGTATTTTTTCTAATCCAAAATTGCTAGACATCACTTGGAGTTCTTTTAGACCTCCATTAATGAATTCAAGTTTTTCTTTCCCTGCTAGATTTTTCAGGATATAGTTTAGATCACTTTCGTGAAGTAGGGATTTAAATTTATGTAATAAAAAATTTGGCATAAGCTTAAAAAACCTTGGACTTTTAGTCTCTATCACCTTTGCTATGTCAACATTTTTTTGAACCTCCATTAATCAAATGTTATTTCAATTTAAAGGTAACAAATTGTTGATAGAATAGTGTTATAAAAAATAGACACCCACATTTTACCACCTAAATATTAATTCATTTAACAGATTAAATATTGGTTATATTGAAACTTATTTTATAGTTTATCGTTAAAAGTTATCCACAAAGTTATATTAGTGGGAAAAAGTGGGTAAATTATTATTAGATTTACATTTAAAATTTGAGTCAATTGTCAGGATTTATAGGTGAATATTATTGTAAGCTAGATGTTAAAGGGAGAATGTTGATTCCCTCTGATGTTAGAAAGCAATTGTCACCTGTGGATCAAGAACAGTTTGTCGTTTCAAGAGGAGTTGATGATTGCCTTTCTATGTATACCTCTTCGGAGTGGATGGTGGTTATGAGCAAGTTGAGAAAGCTCAATAGGTTTAAATCTAAGGATAGGAAATTTGCTCGTATGTTTCAAAAAGGTGCTACCAAAATTATAGTAGATGGTAATGGTAGATTGCTACTTCCTAAGGGTTTACTTGGTTGGGCTGGGATTAAAAAAGAACTAGTTATTGTTGCAAATGTTGATTTGTGGGAAATATGGGATAAAAAAACCTATGAGTCCATGATGAAAAATGACTGGGACGGATTTGATCAATTGGCTCACGAAGTTATGGGGGAGTCTGCTGATGGAGGTTGATCAATATCATATACCAGTTTTATTAAGTGCAGCCACTAAGGCTTTAGTTTCTGACCCTTCTGGTTTTTATGTCGATGTCACATTTGGAGGCGGTGGACACTCCAGGGCTATTTTAGATCAAATTGACAAAGGAAAGTTGTTGGCTTTTGATCAGGACGCTGACGCCTCTGTAAATCATATAATAGACGATAGGTTTTCATTAGTAAGGCAAAATTTTAGAAACATTCAAAATGTTTTAGAGGCTTTGGGGCGCGAACTTCCAATAGGGATTATAGCAGATTTAGGAGTTTCATCTTATCAGTTTGATAATCCAGAAAGGGGCTTCTCTTTTCGGTTTGACCAAAGACTAGACATGAGAATGAATAAAGATGCAGCACTTAATGCATTTGACTTACTTAATACTTACGATACTGCTCAGCTTGAAAATATTTTTTCTCAGTTTGGTGACTTTAGACCTGTCGAGTCTAAAAGACTTTCGGTAAATATTATTGAGGCAAGAACACAAAACCAGCTAATTACAACTCAAGATTTAGTTAAATGTGTTGAATTTTTAGTACCTCAAAAAGTTAGAAATCAATTCTTAGCAAGAGTCTTTCAATCCATAAGAATTGAAGTTAATCAGGAGCTTAACGCTTTAATTGAGTTCTTAAATCAGTTGCCAAAGGTCTTAAGAAATGGAGGGATTGTCTCAATAATTACTTACCACTCATTAGAAGATAGGTTAGTTAAAAACTTTTTCAAAACTGGTAATTGTAATGGTGATTTAGAAAAAGATTTTTTTGGAAATATTTCTAAACCATTTGATTTGGTTAATAAGAAACCCATTGTGCCAGATGCGGCTGAAATAAAATTAAACCCTAGAGCTAGAAGTGCAAAACTAAGGATTGCACAAATGAAATAAAATGACAGTTTTTAAAGAAATATTTTCTGGAGATCTTTTTAAAAAAGGAATGGTCATAAACAATACTCCTTTTTTAGTCTATGTCACTTTTTTAATGGTTCTCTATGTGGCTTATGGATACCATGTAGATGGAGTTGTTTTGGAGATTTCTAAAAAAAGTAAAACAGGTGAAAAATTATATTCCGAGTTACAATCTGTTTTAGAGCTCTACGACAAGGAGAGCCTGCAGAGTAAGGTAGTGGAAGAAACAGAAAAATGGGGTTTGCATGAGTCGGTAGATCCTCCTCTAGTCATTCATAATAAGAATTCTAAAAAATGAAAAATAAAGAATCCTTAATTAGACTTTACTCAGTTTATTTTCTTGTCCTTTTTATGGGTTTAGCAATAGTAGTTCAGATATTTTATTTGCAAATATTTAAAGGTGAGCAACTAAAATTGGATGCTAATAAGCAAATTTTTATGTCAAAAAAAGTTTTGGCACCAAGGGGCAATATTTATGCTTCTAATGAGCAAAAGACATCTCTAGCTCTTTCAGTTCCTAGATACAAAATATATATTGACTTTAAAGTGATTGATTCTTTATTATTTTTTGATAATATTCAATCGCTTTCAGATTCTTTAAGCTCTTTTTTTAATTATAGGTCATCAGAAAAATGGAAGAAATTATTTATTGAAGAAAAACTAAACGAGAGTCAGTTTTTCTTTGTTGAAAGGGGGTTAAGAAATGATCAGATAGAGAGGTTGAAAAATTTTCCAATTTTTAACCAGGGAAAATTCAAAGGTGGGTGTATTATTTTGAAATCTAATCAAAGAGTGAAGCCTTATGGCATGCTTGCTAATAGGACTGTTGGGTATGCTGTAGAAAATGAGGGTAAAAAACCAATATTAGTCGGTATAGAGGGTGCTTTCAATGAGTATTTGAAGGGTAGGAATGGACAGATGATAATGGAGAAAATTAGGGGAAATGAATGGAAGCCTAAAGAAGATGAATTCTCTATTGAGCCTGTTCCGGGAAGCGATGTTTATACTTCGATTGATATAAATATTCAAGATGTTGCAGAGTCTGCATTATTAAAACAATTAAGAGAGCAAAAAGCTGAGAGGGGTTGTGCTGTTTTAATGGAAGTTAAAACAGGCTTTATTAAGGCCATTGCAAACCTTTCATTTGACCCTAAGACAGAAACTTATTTTGAGGCTCAAAATCATGCAGTTGGCTTGGCTTCTGAGCCAGGTTCAACATTTAAACTTGCTTCTCTGTTGGTTGCTTTAGAGCAGGGAAAGGTTGAAATAACTGACTCGGTAGATATGACAGGTAGATATGAGTTTTACGACAATTACCTGACAGATGGAGGGAAAGTTTATGGGAGAAATACTATTAAAGATGCATTTGAAAAATCTTCTAATGTCATAAGTCAAATAATTTACGATAACTATAAAAAAGAGCCGCAGGAATTTATTGATGGATTAAAAAAAATTGGAATTCATCAAAAACTTGGTTTGTCAATATTAGGTGAGGGAATGCCTCTAATAAAAGAGTCTTCAGACCCAACTTTTACGGGTATTACTCTTCCTTGGATGTCAATTGGTTATGAATTGAAAATGACACCTCTTCAAACATTGGCTTTGTACAATGCAGTGGCAAATGAAGGGGCTTTACTTCAGCCTCAATTTGTAAAATATATTAAAAAAGGTAGTGAAGTTCAGAAAGAATATAAGCCAAGAATATTAAATTCTTCTATATGTTCTAAAGCTACACTTAGGGATTTGAAGGCAATGCTTGAGGGAGTTGTTGAAAGAGGAACTGCAAAAAATATAAAAGCTAGAGGGTTTAAAATTGCAGGAAAAACAGGTACTTCCAAAATTGCCCAAGGTTCTAAAGGTTATGGGGATAATAAATATCAAGCTTCATTTTGTGGATATTTCCCCACCAAAGATCCAATGTATAGTTGCATTGTGGTTGTTCAAGGCCCAACTAAAAATATTTTTGGCTCTGTTGTTTCTGGAACTGTTTTTAAAGAGATTGCAGATAAGGTTTACGCCCAAGAATTTCAAAAAGAAAATATTGTTTTAAAAGATACTCTGAACCGTTATCCTTATTCAAGAAGTGGTGACAAGAAGTCTTTTCTTATTGCCTCCAAAAACATGGGAATTCCTGTTGAAGATTTAACTGCCAATTCGAACGAATGGATAACTACCAAAACTGGGAAAGATGCCATTAAATTAATTTATAAAAAGACACAAAAAGGATTAGTACCTAACGTAGTTGGCATGGGTTTAATAGATGCTACTTATATGCTCGAAAAGTTTGGATTATTTGTGCAGCCTGTTGGTTCTGGAATTGTTAGAGACCAATCGATCAAAGCAGGTTTAAGAATTAATAAGGGTCAAAAAATTGTTTTACAACTGGGATGAAGCTACTAAAAGATATTATATATGGGGTTAGAATTATTGAAATTAAAGGGAATACCAATATTGCAGTAGAAAATATTGCATTTGATTCAAGAGAAATTGTCAATCTATCCTTGTTTATAGCTGTAAAAGGAGTTGCTCAAGATGGTCACAAGTTTATTTCACAAGCCCAGGATAGTGGTGCATGTGCTATAGTTTGTGAAAATCTGCCTGAAATTTTAAACGATGATATTACTTACATTAAAGTAAATGATAGTTCAAATGCTTTAGGGATTATTGCCTCGAATTTTTACGATAATCCCTCTGAAAAATTAAAATTAGTTGGAATAACTGGCACTAATGGCAAAACTACTTGTGCAACACTATTATACGACTTGTATAGATTAATGGGTTATAAAACTGGTCTTATCTCAACTGTCAATATTAAAATCCTTCACAAGACAATTCCTTCCACTCATACAACTCCCAATTCTATTAGAATCAATGAATTGCTTAGCCAGATGGTGAATGAGGGTTGTTCTCATGTTTTTATGGAAGTAAGTTCACATGCTTTAGACCAGAATAGAGTCTCTGGATTGTCTTTTGACATTGGCGTTTTCACCAATATTTCTAGAGATCACATGGACTACCACCCCACTTTAAACGACTATATAGGTGCAAAGAAAAAGTTATTTAGTTCTCTTAAAAATGACGCTACAGCAATTGTAAATCTTGATGATCCCTACGGTGAAGAAATGGTTAGAGATTTAATTGCTAAGCCACTTTCTTATGGGCTGAAAGGAGATTTTGATTTTAAAGGAAAAATTGTAGAAAATAATATCAGCGGACTTTCTATCGAAATTGATGGTTTTGAAATGACCTCAAGATTGATTGGAGAATTCAATGCTTACAACCTTTTAGTTGTTTATGCAGTAGCTAAATCTCTTGGCGAAGATGCGCTTACAGTTCTGACAATTATTAGCAACCTTAAAGCGCCAGATGGCAGGTTTGAATATATAGTTTCGCCGTCCAATATTACAGCAGTCATTGACTATGCACACACTCCAGATGCTCTTGAAAATGTTCTAAAAACACTAGTAAGCCTTAAAAGCGATAAAGAAAAAATATTCACTGTATTTGGTTGCGGAGGAGATAGAGATAAAGGTAAGCGTCCTTTGATGGGGGGGATTTCTTCAATCTATAGTGATAGGGTGATAGTAACATCTGATAATCCTAGAACTGAAAAGCCAAGTGAAATCATTAAGGAAATTGTTTCCGGAATTCCAAAGTCTAAATCTTCTAAAGTATTAACCGTTCAAGAAAGAAAAGAAGCAATTAAAGTTGCTTGTGAATTAGCAAAAAGTGGAGATGTGATTTTAATTGCCGGTAAAGGACATGAGAAATATCAAATTATAGGAGATGAAAAATTACATTTTGACGATTTAGAAACCACTATTGAAATCTTTAAACAAATACAACAATAATGCTTTATCATTTTTTTAATTATATAAATCAAAATTTTGATCTGCCTGGTTCTGGACTATTTCAGTTTATCTCTTTTAGAGCAGGTATGGCTGTAATCACGTCCCTAATAATCACCTTAATTTTTGGAGGTAAACTAATTAAATTCTTGCAGAGAAAACAAGTTGGGGAATCAATAAGAGATCTGGGTTTAGAAGGGCAGATGGTAAAAGCTGGAACTCCAACTATGGGTGGTGTTATTATTTTAGCCGGAATAATAGTGCCAACAATTCTTTTTGCCAAGTTGGACAACATTTATATTCAATTAATGCTTGTTGCCACAGTCTGGTTAGGTTTGATTGGGTTTCTAGATGATTACATCAAAGTATTCAAAAAAAATAAAAAAGGATTAGCCGGAAAATTTAAAGTAATAGGACAAATCGGAGTTGGTATTATTGTGGGTTCTTCCATGTACTGGAGTGATTCTGTTACAATTAAATCCAAAACTTTTTACAATACTGAAATTGTTACTGAGCAAGACAATTCTCAGGATTCAAAAAGCTATTTCTGGGAAGAGACAAAATCACTAAAAACTACAATTCCATTTGTTAAAAACAATGAGTTTGATTATTCATGGCTAATTACTTGGATAAGCCCTGAATTGTCAAAATATACATGGTTAGTATTTATCCCAATTATAGTAATTATTGTTATTTCAGTATCCAATGGTGCTAATTTAACAGATGGCTTAGACGGTCTTGCAACGGGGACGAGTGCAATTATCGGAATCACATTGGCTATTTTTGCTTATCTCTCAGGTAATTTAGTTTTTTCAGATTATTTAAATATTCTATACATTCCAAACTCGTCAGAGCTTGTAATTTTTATTAGCTCATTTGTTGGTGCATGCATTGGATTTTTGTGGTACAATTCATTTCCTGCTAAAGTTTTCATGGGCGACACAGGAAGTTTAGCTCTAGGAGGCATAATAGCTGTCTTTGCTATAGCAATAAGGAAAGAGTTATTAATTCCAGTTTTCTGTGGAGTTTTTCTTATTGAGAATTTAAGCGTCGTTCTTCAAGTCTCTTATTTCAAATACACCAAAAGAAAATTTGGTGAAGGGAAAAGAATCTTTCTAATGTCTCCAATACATCATCATTACCAAAAGAAGGGAATTCATGAGGCTAAAATAGTTTCAAGATTTTGGATTATAGGTATTCTATTAGCAGTTCTTTCCATTGTAACTCTAAAACTTAGATGATAGAAAATATCAAAAATATAGTGGTTTTAGGTGCTGGTAAAAGTGGCGTTGGAGCAGCGGTATTGGCCAAAAAAAACAATTTAGAAGTCCTTGTCTGTGACGATTCAACTATATCTAAAGATTCCTCCATTGCTTTAAGAGAATATGGAGTTGAATATTATGAAACTGATTATATGCCTTTTATGTCAGTTGATAAAGATGTTTTAGTTGTTAGCCCTGGAATCGATAATAATCATCAATTGGTTAAATATTTCCTTGAAAATTCAAAACCTATTATAAGCGAAATTGAATTTGCAAGCTATTACTGCAATGCGAAAAAAATATGCATTACAGGAACTAATGGAAAAACCACTACCACTTTAATGGTCACTTTCTTGTTAGAAAATGCAGGATACAATGTTAAAGCTGTTGGTAATATTGGTCAAAGTTATGCCATGTCGGTAGCTCTTGAAAAAATTGACTATTACGTCATTGAGCTTAGCAGTTTTCAATTAGATAGAATGTACCAATTCAAATCGGACATTTCAATAATTCTAAATATTTCTTCCGATCATTTGGATAGATACCAACAGGATTTTACAAAATATTCACAAAGTAAATTTAGGATTTGTCAAAACATGTCCAAAAGTGATTATTTGATATATAACCACGATGATAAAGTCATATCAAATTGGGTTATGTCTCAAGATAAAGCCTCTTATGAATTAGCTCCAGTTTCCATCAATAAAAAATTAATCAGTGGATCTTGGTTAGAAAAAGAACAAATAAAAATCAGTATAAACAATAAAAAACAAACAATTATGTCCATTCATCAATTGGCCCAACAAGGCAAACACAATTTATTTAATTCTATGGCGGCTGGTGTTGCTGCACGAGTATTAGATATTAGAAAAGAGATTATTCGAGAAAGTTTATCGGATTTTCAAAATGTAGAACACCGATTGGAGGACGTTGCAAAAATCCATGGAATTAATTTTATAAATGATTCAAAGGCTACCAATGTTAATTCAACATGGTATGCTTTAGAAAGTATGCAGCAACCAACTATTTGGATTGTCGGAGGAATCGACAAAGGAAACGATTACTCGGTTTTAGAAGGTCTTGTAAAACAAAAAGTTTTAGGAATTGTTTGCTTAGGAAAAGATAATTCTAAGATTAAAGAAGCTTTTGGTTCAATCGTAGATTCTTTTTATGAAGCTGATTCAGCCGATCAGGCAGTGCAAATTAGTTATAGAATTGCTAAAAAAGGATTTAATGTTTTGCTTTCTCCTGCTTGTTCAAGTTTTGATTTATTTAAGAGTTACGAAGACAGAGGCCATCAATTTAAAAATGCTGTAAGAACATTATAATTTTTTTAAATGAATATACTTGAGCAAAAATCACTAAAAAATAAACTATTCAATAACAGAAAAGAATCTTTGAATTCTTTCTCTTCTATAGAACATAGACTTGAATTTTTTTCTGACAAACTTGATAAGAATTGGATTAATGATTCCAAGTCAACCGATACAGGTGCTACAGCATATTCTTTATCAAATATAGATGGACCCATTATTTGGATAGTAGGTGAAAATCAGTCCAAAAGAGATTTGGATATTATAGAGGATTTAGTATTATCAAAGGTCTCAGAAATAATATATTATGGAAAACATGAAACCAATATAAAATATCTTTTTGGATCTAAAATTAAATATTCTCAACTGCCCAGCATTAAAGATTCAGTGAACATGGCTTTGAAAAATCCTGCTATAAATATAAGTGTGCTTTTTTCACCAGCTTGCTCTAGTTATTTAACTCATAAAAATTACCAGCAACGAGGCGATTATTTCAAATCTTTAATAGATAATTTAGGTTAATGCAAGAGCTAATTGAGAAATATTTAAAGGGTGATAAAGTAATTTGGACAATTATAATATTGCTTTCATTGTATTCAATTGTGATGGCCTATAGCTCAAGTTCTAATCTTGCATTTAGAATTTCTGGAGGTAATGTTGCTCCTTATGTAATAAAGCATACTTTGATTATAATAATCGGAATTATTCTGATTGTATATTTGCAGTTTTTTCCATACAAGTATTTTTCTAGATTATCTCAAATAGGAATTTTTGTTTCTATTGTTTTGTTGTTTGTTACACTGTTATTTGGGGTGAGTAAAGGAAATGCTTCAAGATGGATAATGGGTTTTCAACCCTCAGATTTTGCAAAATTAGTTTTGATAATCTATGTCTCAAGAATGCTTACCAATAAACAAGACGAAATTAAAGACTTTAAAAAGGGTTTAGTTCCTATTTTATGGCCTATTGCTCTTATCTGTGGTTTAATTCTCCCTGCTGATTTTTCTACTGCAGCAATGCTATTTACTGTTTGTTTTACAATGTTGTTTATTGGAGGTGCTAAACTAAAACATCTAGGATCTATTATAGGTACCGCTCTTCTAGGTCTTGTCTTTTTAATCTTAATAAATATTGCTGTTCCCGGATTCTTGCCTAGAGTAGATACATGGGAAAAAAGAATGATGAGTTTTGAAAGTGGCGGTAAACAAGACAATTATCAAGCAGAAATGGCCAAACGTGCAGTAGCAAACGGTTTTTTATTTGGAAAAGGTCCTGGAAAAGGACATGTTAAAAATGATTTGTATTCTGCTCAATCCGATTTTATTTATGCTTCTTCTATTGAAGAATTTGGTTCTATAATTGGCGGAATAGGATTGGTGATTTTATACATGATTTTGTTTTTTCGAGCAATCAGAATTATGAATAAAGTGGACAGTAAATTTGCTTCATATATTGTTTTTGGTTTGAGTTTCATGTTAATATTTCAGTCTTTTATTAATATGGGTGTTGGAGTGAATTTATTCCCAGTTACTGGTCAGCCTTTGCCTTTAATTAGTATGGGAGGAACCTCGATACTATTTACTTGTATTTCTTTAGGAATTATTTTAAATGTTAGTACAACTGTATATAAAGATTCTGAAAATGTCTAGCTATAAAATAATCATAAGCGGTGGTGGTACTGGTGGGCATATTTATCCAGCAATTGCAATTGCACGAAAAATACAAGAATTAAATAAAAATGCAGAAATATTATTTGTTGGTGCAAAAGGTAGAATGGAAATGGAAAAAGTCCCTGAAGAGGGCTTTAATATTGTTGGATTAAATGTTGTAGGAATTCAAAGATCTTTATCGATAAATGCAATTTTAAAAAATCTAAAATTTCCATTTTTACTTTTAAAAAGCTTCAATCATGCAAAAAAAATAATCGAGGATTTTAAACCCAATATTGTTGTAGGAGTTGGGGGTTATGCAAGTGGCCCAACCTTAAGAATGGCCCACAGATTGAAAATCCCTACTTTAATTCAAGAGCAAAATTCTTATGCTGGATTAACCAATAAGTGGTTGAGTAAAAAAACCCAAAAGATTTGTGTTGCTTATGAAAATATGAGTCAATTTTTTGAAGTAAATAAGTTGGTATTGACAGGTAACCCAGTAAGAAAAGATATTGAAAACTTAGAAACGAAATTGTCTGAAGCTAAAAAATATTTTAAAGTTTCTAAAAATGAAAAAGTGATTTTGGTTTTGGGAGGAAGTCTAGGCGCAAAGTCTATCAATGAAGGTATTATAAATTCTATTCATACTATTAAGGACCAGGACATAAAATTAATTTGGCAAGTTGGTAAAAGATATTTTGAGGCTATTGAAGATCAATTAAATCAAATTAAAATTCCAAATGTTAATGTATTTGCATTTATTAAAAGAATGGATTTAGCTTATTCTCTTGCAGATGTTGTTATTTCAAGAGCAGGTGCATTGTCTATTAGTGAATTGACTCTTGCTGGCAAGCCAAGTATTTTAGTTCCTTCTCCCAACGTTTCAGAGGATCATCAGACTAAAAATGCGATGTCTTTGGTGGTTAAATCTGCTGCAATTCTTATTAAGGATAACCAAACTAATTTGCTATTGAATACTGCCATTGAATTACTTAAAGACGAAAATCAATTAAATAGAGTTTCTCAAAATGCAAAAAAAATGGGCAAGCCTAATGCCACCCAAGATATTGTCAATGAAATATTTAAACTTAATTCTTAATGCATTTAGACAATTTAAAAAATATATATTTTATTGGAATTGGAGGAATAGGCATGAGTGCCTTGGCCCATTATTTTGTATATAAGGGTGTCAAAGTAAGTGGATATGACAGGAATAAAACCGAATTATCTAAGGAATTAGAAAAAATTGGTGTTGAGATATTTTACGAGGAAAAAACGGATCTTTTTGCTGGTCTTAAAGATGTTCAGCTGGCAATTTATACACCTGCAATAAGTCCAACAAATATCTACTTAGAACATTTTAAAAAAAACCAAGTTCCTTTATTTAAGAGGTCTAAAATACTAGGCGAAATAACAAAACCATTAGACACTATTGCAGTTGCTGGAACGCATGGTAAAACAACAACTAGTTCTATCGTTGCTCATATTTTAAGATCAAACAACAAAGACGGTGTCTGTTTTATAGGCGGAATAACATCCAACTACAATTCCAATTTTTTAATTGGAGATGGCAATCTTTCAGTAGTTGAAGCCGATGAATATGACCGTTCTTTTATGAATTTGTTCCCAGATACTATCGTATTGACATCTATGGATGCAGACCATCTTGACATATATGAAAGTCAAGATTTATTAATAAAAGGATTTAAGGATTTTACCAATTTATTAAGCGATAATAAAAAGTTGATTGTTGAAGAGAGTATCAGTGATTTTTTTCGAGAAAATCTGTCCTATGGTTTTAAACAAGACAATGATTTGCAAATTATAAATGTCCAAATTAAAGAAGGCTTGTATTTGTTTGATTTTGTTTATAAAAATCAAACACATGAAGATTTTCAATTCAAAATGCCTGGAAGTTATAATTTATTGAATGCAGCTGGATCTATTTTGGCTTGTTTGATTAATGGTGTAACTATAGAAAGTATAAGAAATGGATTAAAAAGCTATTCTGGTGTAAAAAGAAGATTTGATGTTCTGTTAACTCTTCCCAAGCTTAAGTATATTGACGACTATGCACATCATCCTAAAGAGATAGATTCTCTGTTAAGGGCAGTAAAGTCATTTTATCCCAAAAAATTAATTATTGGTGTTTTTCAACCACATTTGTATTCTAGAACAAGAGATTTCATGAATTATTTTGCAGAAAGTTTATCTGGATTTGATGAGATTTTTTTATTGCCTATATATCCAGCAAGAGAAGCACCAATTGAAGGGATAGATTCTTCAGTTTTACTTCGAAAAATTAAAAACAATAATAAAAGAATAATTAATTCTGTAGATGAACTTTTCAATTTCTTAAATCTAGATTTAGATATTGTGTTACTTACCATTGGAGCTGGTGATATAGATAAATGGCCAGAAAAGATTAAAAAAATTGCTTTAAATGATTAAGAAAATAGGTAAAATATTCTTTTGGATTTTAATGCTTTCAGGGTGGATTGTATTGTCTGGCTTTGTTTCCAATTATTACCAGTTTATAAAACTTAAGAATGTGCAAATTAATTTCATTGATGATAATCTTCATGAATTTATTACAAAATCTCAAGTGAATTCTATGTTGTCGTTAATGGGGATTGTTGAAAAGGTTACTCTAAAGAATGAAATTGATTTATCGCATATTGAAGAAAAACTTTTAAATCATTCTGCAATTAATAGTGCTGAAGTTTATTTTAACAACAATGGTAATTTACAAGTTAATATTAAAAAAAGAACTCCTATTGCTAGGTTTGTAAGTCCAGTTTATGAAAAGAATTTTTACATAGATGACAATGGATTTCTTATGCCACTTTGCAGCACTTATGTTTCGAGAGTCCCCATTTTTTCTGGTAAAATAAATCTTCCAGAAAGACTAAACCTTTATGTTTTAGATAGTCTTCATAAGTCCCCCGATTTTCAAAAAATTTATAAAATGAGTAAATTAATTAACAATGACTCGTTCTTAAAATCTCAAATTGTGCAAATCCACATCAATAATAATGGCTACTTTGAATTAATTCCAAGAATAGGTAACCAAAGAATTTTGTTTGGATCAATAGAAAATATGGAAAAGAAATTTAAAAAAATTAACCTTTTTTATAAAAATGGCCCACAGCCAAAAGACTTAAATAAGTACGACACACTAAATGTGTTATATGAAAATCAAATAATCTGCTCAAAAAGAAACTAAAATGGATGCACCAGAAATAATTGTAGGACTTGACATTGGAACCACTAAAATTGCTTGTTTGGTAGGAAGAAAAACCGATCACGGAAAAATTGAAATATTGGGAATTGGAAAGGCACCAAGTTTAGGCGTTACAAGAGGTGTAGTTTCCAATATTGAAAAGACTGTTCAGTCAATAAGAGCTGCAGTTGAAGAAGCAGAAGCCAAATCTGGAATAGAAATAAAAGTAGTAAATGTTGGAATTGCAGGTCAACATATTAAGAGCCTTCAACATAGAGGGATGATTACTAGAGATTCCATTGAAGAAGAAATTTCCCAAAAAGATGTTGATGAATTAATTGAAGACATGTATAAATTAGTGATGATGCCTGGGGAAGAAATTATTCATGTACTGCCACAGGAGTATATTGTAGACAGACAGCCTGGTATAAAAGATCCTATTGGAATGTCAGGGGTTCAATTGGAGGCAAATTTTCATATTATCACAGGTCAAATGGCTGCTGCTAAAAATATATTTAAGTGTGTAAGTAAAGCTGGTCTTGAAGTAGCAGAATTAGTTCTTGAGCCACTTGCATCTTCATCTGCTGTCATTAGTAATGAAGAAAAAGAAGCTGGTGTTGCTTTGGTGGATATTGGTGGAGGAACTACAGACATTGCAATTTTTCACGATGGAATCATCAGACATACTGCTGTAATCCCTTTTGGTGGAAATGTAATCACAGAAGATATTAAAGAAGGATGCACAATTATGCACAGACAGGCTGAACTTTTGAAAACTAAATTCGGGGCTGCAGTTACTCAAACTAACCAAGACAATGAAGTTGTTTGTATTCCGGGTTTGAGAGGCAGAGACCCCAAAGAGATCTCTGTAATGAATTTGGCAAATATTATTAATGCTAGGATGTCAGAAATATTAGAACATATTTATTACGAAATTAAAAATTCTGGATACGAGAAAAAACTAATTGGTGGGATTGTAGTTACAGGCGGTGGTTCCCAGCTTAAACACATGAATCAATTAATAGAATTTACCACTGGTATGGATTCTAGAGTAGGTTATCCAAATGAACATTTAAGTTCCAATACCAACATTAATGTCACTTCCCCGTTATTCGCAACTGGTGTTGGGTTAGTGGCAAAAGGATTTGAAAAATTTGAATTATTAAAGTCAAGAAATGAGACGATAAATACGAGAATGCATTCCAAAAAAAATAACGGAAGCTTTTTCGAAAAGATAAAAACGTTTTTTGACGAAAAAGTAGATTAACAATTAAAAATAAAATCATGATGAAATTTGATTTACCTAAAGAACAATCTTCCATTATCAAAGTAATTGGTGTAGGTGGTGGCGGAAGTAATGCTGTAAACCATATGTACCGACTTGGAATAAAAGGGGTAGACTTTGTAGTGTGTAATACCGATCATCAAGCACTAGACACAAGTCCTGTACCTACTAAAATCCCATTGGGTCAAAGTTTGACAGAAGGCAGAGGAGCTGGTTCAATTCCAGACGTAGGTAAAAATGCTGCAATTGAAAATCTTGATGATGTTAACGAAATTCTTTCAAAGAACACTAAAATGATTTTTGTCACTGCAGGAATGGGTGGAGGAACTGGCACAGGAGCTGCTCCAGTAATTGCTCAAGCAGCAAAAGATATGGGGATATTAACTGTTGGTATTATTACTGTCCCATTTACTTTTGAAGGCAGGAAAAGAAGAACTCAGGCAGAAGAGGGTATTGAGAAAATGAGGGAGGCTGTAGATACTTTATTGGTGATCAATAATGACAAATTAAGAGAAATGTTTGGGAATTTAACTCTGGTTAATGCATTTGAAAATGCCGATGATGTTTTAGCTATTGCAGCTAAGGGAATTGCAGAAGTAATATCTGTAACTGGCCAAATTAATGTCGATTTTAATGATGTTAATACTGTTATGAAAGATAGCGGAGTTGCTATTATGGGTTCAGCAGAAGCAGAAGGAGAAAATAGAGCAATAAAATGTGTTGAAAGCGCTTTGAATTCTCCACTTTTAAACGATAATAATATAGATGGTGCTAAATATGTTTTACTCAATATTACTTATGGAACACAAGCGGTTCTAATGGATGAGATTTCTGATATTACAGACTATATTCAAGAAGAAGCTGGAAGTACTGCCGATGTTATTTGGGGTCATGGTTATGACGAATCACTAGGGGATAAATTATGTGTTACCATTATTGCAACAGGATTTAACACAACTCCTCATACCGGTCTTTCAATGAAAGCACCAAAGAAAAACATAATGAATTTAGAAGATGACTCTCCATCAACTCTAGTAGAAAAAACTAAACCAATATCGGAAACATTGATAAATAGAGTAGAGGAAAATTTTGAGGAATCTTCGGAATTGAATATTTCTGAAAGTACAACTAAAAGATTTGTTCTTGAAGAAGAAGATGAAGAAGAACAGAGTCAGGAAAATGAAATTGTTAATGATATTGAACAAGCTGAAGCTGATAATTCTAGTTTTTCCGAAGAAAACACAGAGCAAAGCGATGGTAAAGTAAGATTTCTATTGGAAGACGACGAAATATCCAATGCACACACAGATTTAAAGCATGTAGATACACAAGTCTTAGAAGCTGATTTAATGACAACTAATAGTGAAGAAACAACAGTTGATCAAATTAAGCAAGTTGAGTCAAAGTCAATTTCTGATGAACGATTAGAAAGAATTAGAAAGGCAACGGAAAAACTAAGATCTCCGTTAGGCCTTAATGAGATGGAGAGTGAACCAGCCTATAAAAGAAGAAATGTAGATCTTAAGGATGTAAAACATTCTGACGAGCAATCAAGTTCAAGATATACATTGTGGGAAAACACCAACGATAGTGGAGAAAAAGAAACTGGATTAAGTGATAACAATAGTTTCTTACACGATAACGTGGATTAATATGGGAAATATAGAGGGTCAAATTCCTGCTGATATAAAGACAGCAATGTATGCTAAAGATAAAGTTAAATTAGCAGCACTGAGAGCTGTCAAATCTGCATTTTTATTAGAAAAAACAAAAGAAGGTTTTTCAGGGGATATTACGGATAGTTTAGCGCAGCAAATCATTTCAAAGTTACATAAGCAAAGAATGGATGCCTATCAAATATATGTTGATCAGAAAAGAGACGATTTGGCATCTGAAGAAATTGAACAGGCAAAATTTTTAGAAATATATTTACCTAATCAACTATCTAAAGAAGAATTGACCAAAGAGTTAAAGAACATTATAGATTCTCTCGGAGCATCTTCTATGTCAGATATTGGCAAAGTAATGGGAAGGGCAATGGGCTTGTTAAAAGGCAAAGCAGATGGTGGATTGATTTCTAAATTAACCAAAGAGCTTCTAAGTTAGATGGACTTTTTGGATTCAGTTATAGAGCAGTATGCTCTAGAGCATTCCGAAGGGGAATCTGCTCTTTTGAATGAATTAAATAGACAGACTCATATAAAGGTTATTCAGCCCAGAATGCTTTCTGGCCACTTGCAGGGTAGAATATTAAGTTTATTATCCCAATCTATCCGGCCAAAAACCATTCTTGAAATTGGCACTTACACTGGATACAGTGCACTTTGTATGGCAGAAGGTTTGCAAGAAAACGGGCAGCTTTATACCATAGATAATAATAAAGAAATCGCGCCATTTGCAAATAAATATTTTAATAAATCTTCTTATAAAAATCTTATAAAAATGATAGTTGGAAATGCTTTAGATGTAATCCCAGATTTAAATTTAAAATGGGATCTTGTTTTTATTGATGCGGACAAAGAAAATTATTCAAATTACTTTGATGCTATAATAGAAAATGTCAACCAAGGAGGGATGATAATTGCCGATAATGTATTGTGGAGTGGTAAAGTAACAAAGCCAACATCAAAAAACGATGTTGAAACTCAGGCCCTAAAGAGTTTTAATGAAAAAGTTCATTCTGATAGTAGAGTTAGTAATGTCCTAATGCCTGTTCGTGATGGTATGATGATAATGATTAAGAAATAATAACCATTTTATATTATTTTATATTATTTTTAAAAAATGTTTTAATTACAATTAAATTTTAAATATGAGATTTTATACCAAATTAATTTTTACTCTATTGCTTTCAATTAACTTTTTATTTGTTAAAGCAGATGAAGGTATGTGGCTTCCAATGTTGTTAGGAGAGGCTACCTATAAAAACATGGTTGAATGTGGAATTAAATTAACTCCTGAGCAGATTTACAATGCCAATAATTCTAGTTTGAAAGATGCAATTGTTGCTCTTGGCGGTGGATTTTGCACTGGTGAAATAATCTCTGATCAAGGACTAATGATGACTAATCATCACTGTGGTTTTGGAACAATCCAAGCCAATAGTTCTACAGAAAATGATTATTTAACAGATGGTTTCTGGGCCATGAATAAAGATGAGGAGATTCAAGCAGACTTCGGAGTTTGGTTTTTGAACAATATTAGCGATGTTACCGATAAAGTTTTAGAAGGTGTAAAAGATAGCATGAGTGAAGAGGAGAGAAAAACTATTATTAGAAAAAACATGAGCTCCCTGAAAGAGTCTGCCAAGGATGGAACTAATAAAGATGATTTTGCAGTTCAGGTTAAATCATTTTATTATGGTAATTTATATTATATGTTCACTTACAATATCTATAATGACGTAAGATTGGTTGGTGCACCACCAAGTTCTATTGGGAAGTTTGGAGGTGATACTGATAATTGGATGTGGCCTAGACATACTGGTGATTTCACCATGTTTAGGGTTTATGCAGATAAGGAAAACAATCCTTCATCTTATAAGCAAGATAATCAACCTTTAAAACCCAAACACTCTCTTCCAGTTTCTATTGCAGGTGTTCAAGATGGGGATTATGCCATGATTATGGGTTATCCTGGAAGTACAGATAGATTTTTAACTTCATGGGGCGTAAAACAAGCTGTTGATGTAGAGCAACCAGCAAGGGTCAAGATAAGAGGAATTAAATTAGATATTATGGACCAACAGATGTCTAAAAGTCAAAAGGTTAGAATCCAATATGCTTCCAAATATGCAAGAGTTAGTAATTATTGGAAGTATTTTATAGGTCAAAGTGAGCAGTTGGTGAAAAATAAAGTTTTTGATAAAAAACAAAATATTGAGAATTCCTTTACCTCTTGGTATCAAGAAAAAGAATTAGATGAGACATATTCACAAGCACTTTCTTTAATACAGAATTCAATCGAAAGCTCTTCTAAATATACTATTCCTAAAGTTTATTTTCAAGAAGGTGTTGTTGGATCTGAACTAATACTTTTCATGCTAAGAAATATAGGGACTAGAGCTCCACTATACAGAGCAATAAGTTCTGGAGAAGGAATTAAAGATGCTAAAGACAATTTGATAAAGGCTGCCGAAGCATTTTATAAAGATTACAACGCTACCATAGACGAAAATACTTTAGCTGCAATACTTTCACTTTATTCTAACGATGTTCCTAAAGAATTTCAGCCAGACATATTAATAAGCTTAAATAATAAATACAAAGGTGATTTTAAAAAATTTGCATCTAATTATTTCGAGAAAAGTCCATTTAAATCTTATGAATTGTTTAAGAAATGGCTATACAATGATAAACTATCTATAAAAATGATTGAAAAAGATTTAGTTTATAAATTAATGACTCAGTTTTTAGATGTTTACAGAACTAAAGTCATGATGCCTCAGTCAAGTTTTGATAGCGATTATAAAAAAGGTATGAGATTATTTGTAGACGGGTTGCAAAAATCGGGAATGAATAAGGCTTCTGATGCAAATTCAACTATGCGTTTTACCTATGGTAATGTGCTTCCTTACGATCCGGCAGATGCTGTTCATTACGATTTTTATACAACGTTAGAAGGAGTCATGCAAAAAGAAGTAGTTACAGATAATAAGAACCACGAGTTTTATGTCCCGCAAAAGCTAAAAGATTTATTTAACGCTAAAGATTTTGGGCCATATGCAAGAAAAGAAGATGGGAAATTGCCAGTAGGATTCTTGTCCAATAATGATATCACAGGAGGAAATTCTGGGAGTCCAGTTATTAATGCTCACGGTGAGTTAATAGGTACTGCTTTTGATGGCAACTGGGAAGCTATGAGTGGGGATATCTATTTCGAACCTAATATTCAAAGAACAATTTCTGTGGATATCAGATACTCTTTATTTATTATTGATAAGTATGCTGGTGCAAAACATTTGATTGATGAAATGAATGTTATAACAGATAGACATGATGAACTAAAGCCAGAGATTATGGCTAATCCTGTTCAAGAAAACTAACCTTTAAATTACTTAATGGTTGTTTGAAACTCTTTAACTATTGAATTTCTAGCATTCTCTGTTGGACTAATTTTTTTGGAAGCAATAGACTCGAATATTTTAGCACTTAAGTCTAGTCCTGAAGATTCTGTAGACATATTGTTTAAAGCAACATTTAAAATTTGAATGGTTTCATCTTTTGCGTTTAAAACAATTTTCCAAGATTTAGGATCAATATAAACCTGTTGTGACATGTTATGAGTGTATTCATCCCTAACTATTTTCAATAATTCTCTATGTAGAGTTAAAGCATTCATTCCATTTTTATGAGTTCTAATAATCATATTATTTGGATCTATTCTTTCAAGGAATAATATAACTCTTTCGTAAGCTTGGATTTTTAAGGGGAAAAATGTTTTTGTTTTTTGAATGTCAATCTCTTTTTCATTTTCATTAATACTTTTGTTATGAAAATGTTGCAGCATTAAATATGTTGCAATTAGGATTCCCGCTAATGGTATGGATAGGATTAATACATCTTTCATGTCTGTTAATACGGATAAATGGCTGAATTGTTACAAAAGTGAATAACCTGTTTATTTCTTTTTTAAAAATAAATTTCTGATAGATTCAAATCATGTAATTTAAATTCAAAATTAAATTTATGGAAATTATATCTGACAGAGTAAATAGACTTTCAGAATCTGCTACAATAGCAATGGCACGTAAAGCAAGGGAGCTAAAATCTCAGGGAATTGATATTATCAGTTTGAGTTTGGGGGAACCAGACTTTAATACTCCAGACTTTATTAAAGTTGCTGCTAAAGAAGGTATTGATAAAAACTTTTCAAAATATATGCCTGTTAATGGATATCAGGATCTAAGGGAAGCTATCTCACATAAATTTAAAAGAGATAATGGTATTGATTATAGTCCGGACCAGATTGTTGTTTCCACTGGTGCTAAGCAGTCTATAGCTAATGTGGTTCTAAGTTTAATTAATCCTGGTGATGAGGTTATTGTCCCGGCTCCATATTGGGTGAGTTATGCAGAAATAATTAAAATGGCAGAGGGTATCCCAGTTTTTATTGAAACTTCTATTAAAAATGATTTTAAGATTTCACCGTTAGAATTAAAAGGTGCTATATCTAGTAAAACAAAAATGATGATATATAGTTCTCCTTGTAATCCATCTGGGAGTGTATATTCCAAAGAGGAGTTAAGATCTTTGGCAGATGTGTTGGTTAATTATCCCTCTATAACTGTTGTAAGCGATGAAATTTATGAACATATAAACTTTACTGGAAGCTATTTTTCTATTGGAGCTTTTTCTGACATGTATAATCAGGTGGTTACAATAAATGGAGTTTCAAAATCTTTTGCAATGACTGGATGGCGTTTAGGATATATAGGTGCTCCACTTTCGATAGCACAAGCATGTACTAAAATTCAAGGTCAATTTACTTCTGGAACATCCGGAATTTCTCAGCGTGCCGCTATAGCAGCAGTTTCTGCTGACCCTTCAGTTGTTCATGAAATGAGAGATGCTTTTTTGAGTAGAAGAGATTTTATATTGGAAGAATTAAATAAAATTAATGGCATAATTATTAACCAACCCCAAGGAGCATTTTATGTTTTTCCAGATATTAGTTCTTTTTTTAACAAGTCCTATGGGGATTTCACTATTTCAAATTCCGATCAATTGGCCATGTATATTTTGGAAACTGCTAAAGTTGCGGTTGTTACTGGAAATGCTTTTGGTTCGCCCAATTGTATAAGAATATCTTATGCTGCTTCTATGGAAAGCCTTAAAGAGGCAATGAAAAGGATTGCCACTTCTTTGAATAACTTAAAGTAGCTATATTTCTGAATTTATTGCTTTGACGGGACTTGTTTTAGAGCTTATTATCGATGGGATAATCATAGTAGCCAAGCAAAAAATAAATGCACTAAGATTTAGAACAAAAATGGTAGTTATCGGGTAGTCCATTGGTACGGCATCTAGGTAATAATTTTCTTGAGATAGTTTTAGAAACTCAAATTTATTTTGCATTTGTATAATTAAAATAGCAAGGCTATTCCCTGCTAAAAATCCATACAATAGTAGTATGCCTCCATGAGAAACAAATATTTTTATTATTGAAATATTCTTCATCCCTAAAGCTTTTAGTATTCCAATCATTTTTGTTTTTTCTACAATTAAAACTAGTAGAGCACAAGACATATTAATTACCGCAACGGCAATCATTAGCCCCAAAATAATATAAACATTTTGATAGATTAAGGTTAGCCAAGAGAAAATTTCTTGGTGTTGTTCATCTATAGTTGTTATTTTAAATTCAGGACCAAAGTCAAGCTTTAGTTGGTCTTTAATTAGACTTCTTTTTCCCTCATCTTTTATGAATATTTCTAGGCCTCCGGTATAATACTGCTCACTACCTTCAATATTACTAAACGTTATTTTATTGTTATTTGATGTGAAAGAAATAATCAATGTGTCTTCAATAGATATTAAATTGTTTTGGTCAAAATTGTCCACTTCATAACCTATCAAATTTAATTGAGTATCCACATTAGTTGGAATTTCTAATTTGTTATTTGAAACAATTTTATTGTCTCCCCAATCAAATATCATTTTGCCATTTTTTGAAAAGTTATTGGCATTAAATTCTATTATTGTAGAGTCTTCTTTAAATACTGAGGAAACCATAAGTTTATTTCCCCATTTATTGATTTTTTGAAGATATTTTAGATCTATAAATATAAATCTAGAATCAATTTTATTAAGTCCAGTTTCATAAACTCCTCCAATTATTAAATTTCTTTGTTTTGGGTTTCCGTCAGTAACAAAAAAAGCGGATATTTTATCGTTGATTTCTAAACTTAGTTTTTTACATATTTCGTTAGATATAATAACTGTATCGTTAATAGATTGAGACCAAGTGGGGCATTTGCCTCTCACTAAATATTCGTTAAAAAATGAATTGTCTTTAAAATCTTCTAGGCCTTTAAAAATAACTCCTTCTAATTCATTAATTGCACTATTCGATTTTCTTTTTGATTGAATGATAGCAGATTTATAGGCGTATTTTTGTACTTTATATATATCTTTTGAATTGTATAGATTGCTAAAAGATTCATTTAAAGTTATTATTGGGCTTGTTTCATTATTGTTACTTTGAAACATAGATTCTATTTGAATATGATTTCCAAAACTTAATAATTTATCTTTAATTTTATTTTGAAATCCAGTTGCAATACTAATAGTCACTACCATAACAGAAACACCAAGCATAACACCTACAATTGAGATAAGGACAATTGGTCTTGAAAAGTTTTTAGAATGCTTTTTATTTTTTAGCATTCTTTTGGCTACATATAATTCAAAGTTCAATTTTTCGTTAATTTGTAATTAATAATGCACACTATATACAAACATCAACATTTTCAAGAATATTTTATATTAAGTAAGTGTTTATTATTATTATTTTTCTTAAATATTTTTAATGCCTCCTGTCAGTCTGATTTAATAATTGTAGGTGCTGAAAGAACTTCTCTTTATTTTCATAAATTAAAGGGCAAGCGTATTGGATTAGTTGCTAATCAAACTTCCATGATTAAAAATGTCCATTTAGTAGATATACTTTTAAATGAGGGAGTTAATATTGTCAAAGTTTTTTCTCCTGAACATGGATTTAGAGGTAAAGCAGACGCAGGTGCGAAAGTTAGAGATGAAATTGATTTGCAAACTGGGCTTCCTATATATTCTTTATATGGTAAAAGTAGAAGAAAACCCTCCAAAGAAGTTTTAAAAGATATAGACCTAATGCTTTTTGATTTGCAAGATGTAGGGGTTAGATTTTATACTTATATAAGTAGTATGCATTATGTTATGGAATCCTGTACTGAAAATAATATTCCACTAATTTTATTAGATAGACCTAATCCGAATGGTTTTTATGTTGATGGGCCAATTCTTGATCCAAAGTTTAAATCTTTTGTTGGTATGCACAAAGTTCCAGTAGTTCATGGAATGACCATAGGAGAATATGCGAAAATGATTAATGGAGAAAATTGGCTTAACGACTCTGTTCAGTGTTCTTTAGAAGTAATACCATGCTTAAATTACAATCATTTTATGAAATATAAATTGCCTATTCCTCCGTCGCCAAATTTACCCAATATGAGAAGTGTCTATTTGTATCCTTCACTTTGCTTTTTTGAGGGGACTAATGTAAGTATTGGAAGAGGAACTGAGTCCCCATTTCAATTATATGGAGCCCCTTATTTTGACTCTAAATTATTTAGTTTTGTACCAAAACCTTCTTATGGTTCTAAATATCCAAAATATAAAGAGGTTGAATGTTTTGGAGAAGATTTAAGGACAATAAGTTTAGACTCTTTACAAAATATTAATTCTTTGAATTTTAATTGGCTAGTGAAAAGTTTCAAGGTTTCTAATGAGTCTATAGATTTTTTCAATAAAAACAATTTTTTCAATCTTTTAGCTGGCACTGATAAAATCATGAATTTAGTTAAAGGCGGTGCAAACGCAGTTCAAATACGGGAAACTTACCAAGTTGATCTTCAGAAGTTTAAATTAATTAGAAAAAAATACCTGATTTACGATGACTTTGAGTAGTATATTTTAATTATTAAATACAGTTTTTATGAGAAGTTTTAAAAATATTGGAATTATAGGTGCTGGATCTATGGGAATTGGCATAGCTCAAATTGCATCTACAGCAGATTGTAGTGTTCTCTTATTTGATCAAAATAAGGCAGCAAGTATTCAAGCAATAAAAAAGCTGGAAAAAGTCTTGTTAAGACTAATTGAAAAAGGAAAAATCAAACCTTCTAAAAAAGATTCCATTTTATCTAATATTAAAATTGTAGAGAACTTAGACTCTATGAAAGACGCAGATTTAATTATTGAGGCAATTGTTGAAAATAGTAATATTAAAAAAGAAATATTTTCTAATATTGAGTCTATAGTTGGTGATGACTGTGTATTAGCAACCAATACATCTTCTATTTCTATTACAAGCCTAGCTTCTTGCTTGAAAAACCCTAATAGATTTATAGGAATTCACTTCTTTAATCCAGCTCCAATAATGCCTCTAGTTGAGATTATTCCAGCTTTACAAACAACCAATAACCTTGTTAGAGAAATTCACCAACTACTTATAACTTGGAATAAAAAACCAGTAGTTGCAAAAGATACTCCTGGTTTTATTGTTAATAGAATTGCAAGACCCTTTTACAGTGAAGCTTTGAGAATATATGAAGAGCAGATTGCTGATTTTGCCACTATTGATTTTGCGATGAAACAAATTGGTGGATTTAAAATGGGGCCATTTGAGCTTATGGATTTTATTGGTAATGATGTGAACTACGCTGTTACAGAATCTGTATTTAAAGCTTTTTATTATGATCCAAGATACAAACCCTCATTTACCCAAAAACAATATTCTGATGCGGGATGGCATGGGAGAAAATCTAATAAAGGGTATTATGATTACGTAGACAATATTGCCCCTAATTCACCTTCCAAAGATGAAAAGTTATTGGTGGAGATTTTTGAAAGAATTATTGCTATGTTAATCAATGAAGCTGTAGATGCATTATATCTTGGAATTGCCAATGAAGAAGATATAGAGTTAGCCATGACTAAGGGTGTTAATTATCCCAAAGGGTTAATAAATTGGGGAAGGGAAAAGTCATTCTCTTGGGTTGTGGATAAAATTGATTCTCTTTATGAAATTTATCACGAGGATAGATACAGGTGCTCACCACTTTTGAGAAAGAAAGTTACGAAATAAATGCTTTTTATTTTTTTAAAATTTTAGAACAACAAGAACTTTCGAGCTTTATTTCTTGTGAAATATTTTCTTTCTCAGAATGAGGAATCTTTACATTATTTATTTCCGATATATTTTGTCTTTCTATCTTTGGACTTTCAATCATCTTCAGATTAATTATTGTAGCTCCTATACCGAAAATCGCAATAAGACAAAGTGACAGTAATAATTTCCTCATAATTAACAATTGAGTATTAATTAAGTATAAAATAATTTAATTTTAATGCAAAAGTAATAATTATTTTTAATCCTTTATAATTAGTTAATTCACATCTCTGCAAGAACAGTTTCACCTCCAATTATAATATCATTTAGAGAAACTTTTATTTTACTGCTTTTAGGTATAAAAACATCAATTCTTGAGCCAAATTTTATAAAACCTGCTTCCATGTTTTGATCTACTTTGTCCCCTTTTGAAGAGTAGTTGCAAATTCTTCTTGCTACCGCACCAGCAATTTGTCGGAATAATATCTTTTGATTTTCTTTTGTTTGAATTACTATGGTTGACCTCTCATTTTCCAAGCTTGACTTAGGGTGCCATGCAACTAAGTATTTTCCATCGTGGTTCTTACTGTAAATGACTTCTCCATTGACAGGATACCACTGTTTGTGAACGTTTAATGGTGACATAAATATACTTAATTGGGTGCAATCTTCTTTTAAAAATTCATTTTCAAAAACCTCTTCAACTACCACTAGTTTACCATCGCTTGGAGCAATTATATGTTTATTATTTATTTTAACGTCTCTAGTAGGATTTCTAAAAAAATGTAGAATTAAGTAAAAAAATATTAAACTGACCAAAAGAACTGATATCTTTATTAGTATATATGAGAGGTAGTTAAAACTTAGGAAGTTAATTAGTCCAATAAGTGCTAGAGCTATTAATATTGTCGGGTAGCCTTCTTTATGTATTTTCATTTAATAAATTTATTAATAGATATAAAACAGGAATCGAGATCATAAGGGCATCCATTCTGTCTAAAAACCCTCCATGTCCTGGAATTAAATTTCCAGAGTCTTTAACTCCAGCTTCTCTTTTGTAATGAGACTCTATAAAATCACCTGCTGTAGCAGTAAAAGGCACAATTAACGCTAATAATATTAAGAAATTAATTGAAAAAGTATCAAAAAACTTAGTTATTAAATATACAGATAAAACTGTAAACACCATTCCTCCAATAAACCCTTCCCAAGATTTTTTAGGAGATATTTTAGACATAATTCTATTTTTTCCAAATTTTGACCCTATTATGTATGCAAATGAATCAAAAACCCAAGTTAGTAGAAAAAGTATAAGAATTGGTGAGGGATCAAATTCTTTGGAAGGATAATACTGGTCAGTAAATCCAATTAGTTGAACTATGAAAAATGGGGTTAAAACATAGATAAATGGAATTATTTTAGATTTCCCTTTTCTTAAAATCCACATTTCGAAAAGACATATTGAACATAGAATAATAAATAATATACAATAGGAGATTTGAGAATAGCTTGTTGCTCCCCATAGAACAATCACATATAAAATACCAGATATTATTCTTTTGGAAAACTCACTCATTTTACAATAATAAAATTTAAAAGTAAGAAACTTTAGTCCTAAAATAAATTAGGCAGATTTTTTTGAGCTTGGTTTTTTTTCTGATGCTACTTTTTTAATAACCTTTTTTGGTTTTTTTGCTGGAGCTTTAGCTTTTTCTTCAATAACCTCTTTTTCAAATGGTCTTTTTCCGAAAATGACTTCCAAATCTTCTTTGAAAATAACTTCTGACTCAAGTAATTTGCTAGCTAGTTGATGAAGTTTGTCTTCGTGTTTTTTAAGAATTGCCTTAGCTCTTTCATACTGAGTATCAATTATCTTTTTGATTTCTTGATCGATTATTTTAGCAGTTTCCTCCGAGTAAGGTTTGGTAAATCCATATCCTTGATTTTGCGAATCGTAATAAGAAACATTGCCAATTTTTTCATCTAGCCCATAAATTGTAACCATGGCCATTGCTTGCTTGGTTACTTTTTCTAAATCGCTCAATGCACCAGTAGATATTTTATTGAAAATAACTGATTCTGCAGCTCTTCCACCAAGTGCTGCGCACATCTCATCTAAAATCTGTTCTGTTGTTGTTAAAGAACGTTCCTCGGGTAAGTACCAGGCTGCACCTAAGCTTCTTCCTCTTGGAACTATTGTTACTTTAACTAGTGGATTAGCATGCTCTAACATCCAACTTACTGTTGCGTGTCCAGATTCATGGTATGCAATTGTTTTCTTTTCTTGTTTTGTTATTATTTTATTTTTCTTCTCTAGACCACCAATAATTCTATCTACTGCATCTAAAAAGTCTTGTTTTTGAACACTAGTTTTTTTCTTTCTTGCAGCAATAAGGGCAGCTTCATTACAAATATTGGCAATATCCGCACCACTGAATCCAGGTGTTTGTCTAGCTAAAAAGTCTCTGTCTAGTTTTTGCCCTAATTTAAGAGGTTTTAAATGCACATCAAAAATTTCTTTTCTTTCATTAAGATCTGGCATATCAACATAGATTTGTCTATCAAACCTTCCGGCTCTCATAAGAGCTCGATCTAAAACATCGGCTCTATTGGTAGCGGCCAGAATAATAACACCTGAGTTAGTTCCAAAGCCATCCATTTCAGTTAATAATTGGTTAAGTGTGTTTTCTCTTTCATCGTTAGAACCCATATTCGGATTTTTCCCTCTTGCTCTTCCAATTGCGTCTATTTCATCTATGAAAATTATGCAAGGTGCTTTTTCTTTAGCTTGTTTAAAAAGATCTCTTACTCTAGAAGCACCTACACCAACAAACATTTCCACAAAATCAGAACCAGAAAGTGAGAAAAAAGGAACTTTGGCTTCACCAGCAACAGCTTTAGCAATTAATGTTTTTCCAGTACCTGGAGGTCCTACTAAAAGTGCACCCTTTGGTATTTTTGCACCTAATGCAGTGTATTTTTTAGGAGTTTTTAAAAAATCAACAATTTCCTTTACTTCTTCTTTAGCTTCTTCAAGACCTGCTACATTATCAAAAGTAACATTGGTAGACTTTCCCTGCCCAAACATTTGAGCTTTTGACTTTCCTATGTTAAATATTTGTCCTCCTGCGCCACCGCCACCGCCAGAAACTCTTTTCATAATGAAAGACCAAACTGCAATCATAATTCCGAAGAATATAATCCAGCTTAATATGTCTCTGCCAAAATTTTCTTCTTCAACATAGTCGTATATTAAAGTCAGATTTTTTCTTGCATATTCTTTTTGGGCTTCTTCTAAATAGGCAGAGAAACTTTCGTTATTTGGTATATTAAAATTATAATGTGGACCATTGTTTGGGCCAAACACACCATTTTTAGGAAAATTTTTGTCCTTATGTGGGGGTTGGTCTAATTGGTCAGGAAAAATATAAACTCTAGCTTCTTTCTTATTGATTACTACAATTTCTTTAACTTGTTTGTTGTCAACAAAAGATTTAAATTCTGAATAGCTTGTTTTTTCACCACTAGTATTTCCTGGGTTCAAAACGTTTATTAAAATTAGTATTACCGCTACAATTCCGTATACCCAGTAGAAATTAAACTTGGGTAAATTTCCTTTGATTTTTTTTTTGTTATTATTTGACATATATATATAGTTATGTTAAGTATTCTTTAACTGGACCATCTCCCCAAAGATCTTCAATATTGTAAATAGATCTAGTTTCTTTATAAAAAATATGAGCTACGACATCAACGTAGTCCATAAGAATCCATTCGTTATTTCCTTTTCCTTCTTCCTTCCAAGGTTTTTCATTTAGGTCTTTAACACATCTTTTGTAAACAGATCTGTTTATTCCATCAATATGTGTTGCAGAATCTCCGTGAGCAATTATAAAATAATCGCAAATAGAACCATTTACTTTTCTCATATCAATACACACAACATCCCTAGCTTTTCCATCTTTCAGACCTTCTACTATTGTTTCTTTTAGTTGCATGTTACTAATTATTATAATATTCAGACTAATCTGAATTGACTGCAAAACTAACTAATTATGGTTAATTCATTTGATTTGTTGAATTGTTTGTCGTTTATTTATTTAAATGAAAAATCAATTGATAGGTAATCAAATTATAAAACTTAGTTCTGTTGATTCTACTAACAATTATACTGCCAAACTAATTAAAGAAACTAAAATAAGTTTTGGAACTGTAATAATGGCAGGTTTTCAGACGCATGGAAAGGGTCAGAGGACTTCGTTTTGGAAATCTGACAATGGATTAAACTTGTTGATTAGTATCTATTTTGATTCTTCTTTTTTAAATTCTCAAAATCTTTTCTTCCTAAGTAAGTCCATTGCTTTGTCAATAAGAAAGTGTGTTGAGAAAATTATAGGGTTAGAGGTTTCAATTAAATGGCCCAATGATATTTTAGTAAATAGCCGTAAGATAGCAGGTGTTTTAATTGAGAATCAATGGAAAAACGAGAAATTATTATCTTCCATAATTGGGATTGGATTAAACGTTAATCAAGTTGTTTTTTCTTCAATTGACAATGCTTCAAGTCTTAAGAATTTAACTTCTCTAAATTATAATTTAAATTCAGTTTTAAATTCCCTTTGCTCAAGCTTAGATACGGGCTTTGATAACCTAAGAAATTTTGATTTTCTAGACATTGACCGTCAATATCATAGCTTTTTATTAAACCATAATCAATGGAGTATTTATCAAAAAAATAAAATTAATTTCAAAGGGAAATTAATTAAAGTAGATTCATACGGTAAAATGGTTTTAGAGTTGGAGAATGGAAACAAAAAGTCTTTTGATATTAAGGAAGTTAATCTTTCGATATAGATTCTTCAATTTTGGAAGCCATATGGTTAAATAGCTCGTTTAAAGGTTTTCCAATAATTGTTTTCAAAAGAGCACTAACATTTGCTTCACTTTCAATGTGAGCAGTGCAAATATTTTTGCTTTTCTCATTAATTTCTATTTTAATTTCAAATGTAAAAGGAGATTTTTCACCACTTTCAAGAAAAACAATATTTTCTACCACAGATTTTTTTAGAATTTTTAATGTGTATGCATTCTGCAAGTTAAACTCACAATAATCTTTTTCAGATTTCCAATTTTTAATTTTATCTTTTGGAAATAGGTTTTTATAATTATTTAAATCTGAAAGAAATTCAATACAATCAGATTGCTTACCATTGACCGTAAACTGATCACTTTTTATTTTAAGCATTTGGTGTCCATGTAGAAGGAGAATTTCTCCATTGAACTAATGTCTCTAGTTCTTTGTCAGAAATATAATTGTTTTTTAGAGCTGTGTCTAGTAAAATTGAGTAGTTTGATAATGTTTTAAATAGGCACGATTCTTCTGAAAAATTATTTTCAGACACTTCAAATCCATAGGTAAAAATTGCTCCTAATCCAGTGATTTCTACACCAAATTTTTTTAAATCTCTTATAGCTTTAATACTGCTTTTTCCAGATGAAATTAGATCTTCAATTACAAAAACTTTATCCTCTTTTTTTAAATCTCCCTCAATATTGTTTTTCATTCCATGAGATTTAGATTCAGATCGCACATAACAAAATGGAAGTCCAAGTTCTTCAGCAACAATTGCTCCAATTGCAATTCCTCCTGTAGCAACTCCCGCTATACATGTAGGCGTGTCAAATTCTTGGATTAGATTAATAAATTCATTTTTAATAAATTTTCTAATCTTGGGATATGCTAGAATTTTTCTGTTGTCACAATAGATTGGGGAATTCCATCCAGACGCCCACTTAAAAGGATTAGATGGTTGTAATTTTACTGCGTTGATTTGTAAAAGAAAATCAGCTACTTTAGCAGCATTATTTTTAGAACTATTCATTGTGCAAATTTATAAAGTTTTTGATAGCAAAAGTGAGATCATTTTTTCTCCAAAAAAAAGTATTACTAATTCTTTAAATATTAATCACCTTTCTGAAGTTTCAGTTTTCAATAAAAATAGTAAGTTTCATTTTAATCATTTAACCTCTGATCCCCTTAAAAGTATTCAGAACTGGTATTCTGATTACAGCTTTATCGAGGCATCTGGTGGTGTTGTGAAAATGAACTCAAAATACCTTTGGATTTACAGAAATGGCATTTGGGACCTTCCAAAAGGCAAGTTAGAAAAGCTAGAGGATTTTGAAACTGCTGCTGTAAGAGAAGTTCAGGAGGAGTGTGGGTTAGATTCTTTTCTCAAAATTGAGAAACTAATCTATGTTTCTTTTCATACCTATACGGAGAATTTAAAAAAAATTATTAAAAGAACTAATTGGTATGAAATGACTTACTCAGGCTCTGATAATGTTTCGCCTCAAATAGAGGAGGGTATTGAAAGAGTAGAATGGCTTTCTTTGGATGAGTCAATTGAAAAGTCCAATACTTCCTTTAAATCTATAAAGGAAGTTTGGAAATCTTTACATGTCTAATCTTTTTTTCCGATATTAAACGATTGCTTCACCTTGCTATTTTTTTCAATAGTGAAAAATACTTTGTCAATTGTTGAGCTTTTATAACCTTTTGATAGTGGGCTTGTAGCAAGGGCGGGAAATTGAGAAATATTTCCATCAGGGTCAATTAATAAATGAGTTGGGAGATGGTCTAATTGAAAATCATCTATTATTTTTTGCTTGTTTAGTGGGTAAACAATAGACCACTGGTAGTTTGAGTTTGACTTTATAAAATTCTCATAATTTTCTAAATTATAGTCAAGGTTAATTGAAATGTAATTTACAAAACTGTAATTCTCATTAAATTGATTAATAATCTCCATTTCATGCAAGCTTTTATAGTTCCATGTCGCAAAAAAATTAACATAAGTATATTTACCTTTCAGTTCGTGAATTTTAATTTTTTCCTTTTTTTGATTTATTACAATTAGACTTGGACAAGGGGACCCAGTAGAGAATTTGGTAAGTTCGTTATGACAGTTATTTGCCAAAGTCTTGTGCTGTTGCCATTTGCTTTCGATAGTTATTTTCCTTAAAAAAGACAATATGTTTTCAGGGTCATAGCTTGGGGATTTATAAGCGTCAAAAAGCCCTTTAATAATTGCAAGTTCTGAAAGTTGGGGTGATGAAAAATACTTGCAAGACTGAATGATTTCAGTAAGTTTTTCTAATTCATTGTAGTTGTTTATTGCAAACTTTATTTGATCGTTAAGATCAATTCCGCCAACCTTAAATACATCTCTGAAGAAAAGGTTGAAAAACTGCATATATGCATCATTTTGGTAGTTTACATTATTTCTTTTTAAATAATTTTCATAAAGATATGCTTTGAAGTAATCTCCTTTGTTTTGGTGAGCTAACTGCTCTAATATTGCTACCTCATATCTTATATAGTTATGTAAGTATTTAATTTTTCTGGAACTGTAACGATCGCTTAAGAATATTTTAAAGCTGTTAAGACTGTCTTGGAATTCATTGCTATGTTTAGCCATCCTAATAATCTTATTAGTGTCTCCATAAAGAAAAAAGTCTAATTGATTATTAAAATCTAAAATTAAACTATTGATGTTGTCCTTCTCTAGATTTAAGAATATAATCTGAATTTCCGATTTTTTTAATGAGGCTTTGTCAATAATTGTGTCATTAGGAAAATAAAGATTGTATTGATAATTTGAAGTGTCTACATACAACATGCCGTGAGATCTTCCTATGGAGATTTCTGTAAGTTCAGTCTGTGTGAAATCAAAATACAATTTCACATAACCACTTGAATCAATTATTTCATGGCCAATAATCTCGTTTTTATTGGTGATATAGTCAATCTTTTTTTTCCATGTTATGAGTTGATTCTTATATGCCGGCGCATAAATATTAAGAGTGGTGCAGAAAGCTATTTTTGTGCAAAAAACTATTATTAAAAGTGTTGGTATTAGCCTATTCATGGCTAAGAAATTTTTACTTCTTTTGGAACAAATTCACTTATATCCCCATTGTTTTTTATGATTTCTCTTACAATTGATGAGGAAATCATCCCATATTTTCTATCTGATAGTATAAAAATGGTTTCAATCTCCTTGTTCATTACTGAGTTTGTTTCAGCTATTTGTTTTTCATATTCAAAGTCTAAAGTTGAACGCAGTCCTCTAAATATAAATTCTGCATTTTCTTTTTCTGCAAAATTTATTGTTAGACCACTGTATTTTTTTACTAAAATATTGTCGTAATTCTTGAAAGTGTTTTCGGCCCATTTTTTTCTCTTTTCTGCAGGGTAAAAGCTTTTTTTTGAAGAGTTATCACCAATAGCTACTATCAATAAATCAACTAATTTAGAGGCTTTAATAATAATATGTCTGTGTCCAGATGTTATTGGGTCAAAAGACCCAGGAAATATTCCAATTTTATTTTTCACTTATTATTTTAAAAAAAGAAAAGTTAACATTGCTATACGTTCTTTGTTCAATAAAGTTAGTGGATTCTTGAAAATTAACGTCTCTTCCATGTTCTAAAATAAGTAAGCCATCTTCTTTTAGAATTTCACTATTTAAAATTAATTCAGGAATTTTCTGAACATTTTCTAAATTATATGGTGGGTCAGCAAATATTATATCTAGGCTTTGCTTTTTGCTTTTTGAAATATATTTTAACGCGTCAGCTCTAAAGGTTAAAATATTCATAGAATGTTTAGTGGCGATTGATCTTATAAATTTGATGGAGTTAATTTGCTTGTCAACACAGATGACTGATTTGGCTCCTCTAGAAATAAACTCATAGGCAATGCTTCCTGTTCCAGAAAATAAGTCTAATACTTCAGAATCAGTTAAAATGTCTCTATTTTCTAAGATGTTAAATAAAGCTTCTTTGGCAGAGCTTGTCGTTGGCCTAGCCTTAATGCTTTTGTTAAATGGAATGTGAATAGATTTATATTTCCCGGATATAATTCTCAAATCACAATTTTTTTAATATTAGATTGTTGGTTGTAGTTAATCATAATTTCAGGAAAAACACTTTTTAATTTAGAAACTAATTTTTTGTTTTCAATTCCGCTGTGTTCAATATTAAATGATTCGTTGATGAATTTTGATTCTTTAACAACACTTAGTATGAAGTACAGTGAATCTTCACTATTTTCAATTTTATATCTATTGACCAATACTAGTTTTTTATTGTTAAAAGATGCAATATAAATACATTCTTCACCAAGGAAATATTTCACTTGAAAATCAAAATTTGAGGACATTATCATTGATTCACAAAAATGCTTCAAATTTGCAGTAGGAAAATTCTTTTTAATTGCATTTTTAATTTCTTTATCAATTCCCCAATAAATTATAGTTTGATATTTGGATATTTTATCTTCTAGATAAATTAGTTCCAATTTTTCATCTGAAATAAATCTTTTTTTCTCTTCTATTGGGATATGGCCAGATAATTCTTCCGGAATTAAAGTGAAGAATGGATTGTCTAAATAAATATTTTCAATATTTGAAGGTTCTGTAATCTCTGCTTCTTTAGTTTCCTCCCAAAATCCGGATTCAGTAATTGAAAAAAATTTGTTATTAAATATATATATGTCTAGAGGAGAGTATTTCAAAATGTGGGGTTATTTCCAATTCCCACTAGTTTTAACTTCTGTTAAAGACCCTGTCGTTAAAGTGTCTCTTTCATTAAGTGGGTCATATGGAGATGGGTCAAATGCAGTAAATACTGGTGTTCCAAGTTTGGATAATAAATAAAAATAATCTTCTGAGTTTTCGTTATAGTTTGAGTAGTCAATTTTATCCCCTTTAAAAATTTCAAATGAAATAATAGAGCTATCCATATTTCTGCTTTCTGCTAAAATTTTGAATTCTTTTATTTTTAGACTTGGGCTAGAAAATTCATCATCCTTGCTTATAAGGTTTTTACCAATATAAAAAGGCTCAAATAGCTCTGGATTGTAAAGTGGGGGTTGCAGGTTGTAAGAAAGCACATCTTCAAAGTCTGTCCAGAATGCTCTGGATGGTTTTGAAACAATATCTTTTTGGGTAAGTTTAATTTTTAAATTTTTCTTTCCTCTTGTTACGTGAAATATAATTGTGTCTTTCCTTTTGTTCTTCAGAACTTCTAGAAAGTCAGAAGGCCTATTATAGGTTGTTGAGTCCACAGCAGTGATATTGTCACCTATATTTAGTTGTGGTAGTTGCGGTATAGAGTCTTTGACTATTAAACCTTGAATATCCTTATTGTAATAAGCTGTGTCATTTCCATTGTAATCAATCAAGTATGATGAAACAAATTCATATTTTGCTCCATTTTTATAAAGAATAGTTTCAAATGAAACATTATCGCTAGACTCTAGTATTCCTGCATACATTTTGAAATTCTTATTGTCCGACATAGGAACCAAATCTAAATTCTCAAGTTTAAAATCATACAATCTGTTGTCTAATGAATCTGAATTAAATAACTTCTCGAAGACATTTTCCCAGCTAGTGTCTTTAGTTAATAGCCCACACATTAATGCTTCCTTTTCATCGTAAGATTCTAATTGGATATAGTCAAGTATTGCGTCATACCCTAATATTTCAGCATGTTCAGAAGTTATTTTATAATCTGGAACAACCCCCATAGTACTTATTGAGTAAACACTATCTTGTGCTAAGAACCTTTTAAGTTCATTGAAATTGTCGCTATACCATCCATATTTTTTCTTGTATTCTAGTTGTACAATCTCAATATCTCTAAGGCCTTGTTTGATATTTGCATCAATTTCTTTTTTTAGTTCAATTTGAGCTATTGTTGTTGATATTGAAGAATATGTAGAGTAGCCTAAAAACAAGCAGCTAATAAGTAAGGAAAATAAAATTATTAAATGAGCGTTTTTGCCAATAATTTCTTTAATGTAAAGAACAGTAATGACTCCCATTAGTAGGACTACAATAGCGCCTAGTAAAAATGTGCCAGATTGATTAATACTTCCTGTTCCACTAAATAGGGCTGTGTTTAATAGAACCAGTCCAAGTAATATAACTATAGCTGGAAATATGTATTTTTTTATGAGAAGGCTCCGTTCTTCCATCTGAATATTTTTGTCTACAAATCTAATGTTTTTTTCAAATTCTGCTTCTTATAATGCCAACAAAATATACCCTTATTATTTTTTCAAATAATTAAGAATTTAATTTTGAATTTATATAGTTTATTAATTTTTTATTTTATTTTAATTTTAAATATTAAAATTTAATTTCTTTCAACTTGTTTTAATGTCTTAAATATTTTAATTTGTATATTTGATTACTCAATAAATTTAATGGATAAATCTGTTTTAGATAAAGTTTATAATTTAATATCTCTTTCTCGATCAATGAGTGCGCTTTTTGAACAAGAAAAAGCCATTACTTCAAAATATGTCCATGCTACTTCAAAAGGACATGAGATTATTCAAATTGCAGCAGGTATTCAATTAAAAAAAGATGATTTTTTATATCCCTATTATCGTGATGATTCCATGCTTTTGTCAATTGGGTTAGAGCCTTACGACTTAATGCTTCAACTACTTGCAAAATCTAAAGATCCATTTTCAGGTGGTAAAACCTATTATGCCCATCCTAGTTTAAACAATCCGGATCTGCCTAAGATACCTCACCAATCTTCAGCAACAGGAATGCAAGCTATACCTGCAACTGGAGCTGCAATGGGTTTAAAATACAAGGAAGAAGTTGGGTTGTCAAAACAAAATCAAGATGCACCTATTGTACTATGTTCTTTAGGTGATGCATCTTGTACAGAAGGAGAAGTATCCGAAGCATTTCAAATGGCCGTTTTAAAAGAACTTCCTATAATTTATCTTGTTCAGGATAACGAATGGGATATTTCTGCAAAAGCTGAAGAAACAAGAGCACAGGATATTTCTCATTTTGCTAAGGGTTTTAAGGGGCTAAAAGTATTCACAATTGATGGAACTAATTTTCAAGAATCCTTTACCGCTATTGAAGAAGCTATTAAAATCACTAGAAACAGAAAAGGACCAGTATTAATTCATGCCAAAGTTCCACTTTTAAATCACCACACCTCGGGCGTCAGAATGGAGTGGTATAGAGATGATTTAGACGCTCATTTATTAAGAGACCCTTTGCCAATTTTAAAAATTTTTTTAATCGAAAATGGTTTTAAAGAAAGTGAGCTTAATGCTATCTCTTTAAAATCAGAAAAATTAGTTCTAGAACAGTATAAAAAAGCTTTGGAGGAAAAAGATCCAGAGCCAAACGAACTTTTTAAAAATATTTTTGCCACCACAACAGTTAAGGAAGAAAAAGGGGTGAGGTCGCCAAAACATAAAGAACCAACGGTTATGGTTGATTCCGCATTATTTGCTATTAGAGAAATTATGGATTCTGATGATAGGTGTTTGCTGTATGGGCAAGATGTAGGAGGAAGATTAGGGGGAGTCTTTAGAGAAGCTGCTACACTAGCACAACAATTTGGTAATCATAGGGTATTTAATACTCCAATTCAAGAAGCTTTTATAGTAGGAAGTACTGCAGGTATGTCAGCTGTAGGACTAAAACCAATTGTTGAAGTTCAATTTGCAGATTATATCTGGCCAGGGTTAAATCAATTGTTTACAGAAATTAGTAGATCTTATTACTTATCAAACGGAAAATGGCCTATCAGTATGATTCTTAGAGTTCCAGTTGGGGCTTATGGATCTGGAGGTCCTTATCATTCTTCAAGTATTGAATCTATAATAACCAATATAATTGGAATAAAGGTGCTCTATCCGTCTAATGGAGCAGATTTAAAAGGATTAATTAAAGCTGCCTATTTAGATCCAAATCCAGTTCTAATTCTGGAGCACAAGGGCCTTTACTGGTCTAAGATTTCTGGTACAGAAAATGCGAAAACTATTGAGCCAGATGAGAACTATATTCTACCTATTGGAAAAGCAAATAAAGTAATTCAATCTGAGCTAAATTTTGTAAAGTCTGGAGAATCCGTCGTTATTATTACTTATGGTCGTGGAGTATATTGGTCCTTGGAAGCATCAAAATCTTTTGCTGGAAAAATAGAAATCTTAGACTTAAGAACCTTGTCCCCACTTGATGAAGAGCAAATATTGAAATCTGTTAAAAAACATGGAAAAGCACTTATTGTGACAGAAGAACCATCTTCTGCTAGTTTTTCTCTTGGTATTGCAGGATTTATTCAAGAGAATTGCTTTGAGTTTCTAGATGCTCCTGTGAAAATAGTAGGTTCAGAAAATACACCAGCTATTCCATTAAATGAGAATTTGGAGTTTACTTATTTACCAAATGCTTCTAAAGTGAAAGCTGCTCTATCATTTCTTTTAGATTACTGATAGTTATCATTTAAATTTTATATAATAGATTTGTTTTATATTTTAAACTATGGAATATTTAAATAAAGATTTTTTTGGAAATTCAATTCAGCATTGGACTATAGCTTTAGTTGTATTAATAGGCTCTTTTGTCTTGGTTAAAATTTTATACTGGATTTTCAGTTCTGTTTTTAAAAACATAACCAATAAAACTAAAACTAATTTAGACGATATATTGCTCAAAAATTTACAAAAGCCACTTACTAACTTAGTAGTTATTAGTGCTTATTACTTTGTAATAAGTTATTTGCATTTTGAACAAAATATTGAGTTAATATTAGTAAACATTGCTTATTTACTATTTACAATTAATATAACTTCCATTGTTTCTAAAATAGTAGATGCTCTTATCTCTGAAGTTATTTTGCCTATTTCCAAAAAAACAGAATCTAGTTTTGATAGCCACCTTATACCTGTAATTCAAAAAGCTGTTAGAGCTATTATTTGGTCCTTAGGAATAGTGATTGGTTTAGATAATATTGGCTTTGATATTACAGCCATGATTGCTGGACTTGGAATTGGTGGATTGGCCTTAGCATTGGCAGCTCAAGATTCGGTTAAAAATATTTTTGCGGGTATTATGATTTTTTTAGACAAGCCTTTTAAAATTAACGAGAGAATAAAAATAGATGGATATGACGGAACAGTAGAAGATGTAGGACTTAGAAGTACTAGAATAAGAACATTAGAAGGAAGAATTGTCACCATTCCAAACTGTACATTTACAGATAATAGTATAATAAATGTCACCTCTCAACCAGCTCTTAAAGTTAAGATTACCCTAGGTTTAACTTATGATATGAATGAAGTGCAAATGCAAAAAGCCATAGATATTTTACAGGATATTGTAAAAGGACAAGATGCAATTACCAATGATTATTCTGCAGGGTTCAATGGGTTTGGAGATTTTTCATTAAATATCCTTTTTATGTATTATGTAAGACCAGAATCTCATTGGTTAAATACACAAACACTTGTTAACAAGGAAGTTTTAAGAAGGTTTAATGAAGAAGGGTTGGAATTTGCTTTCCCAACCCAAACTATTTATAAGAAGGAAATTAATTAATACTAATTAATTCTACTTCAAAAACTAATGTTGAATAAGGTCCAATTTGTGGTCCAGCTCCTCTCTCACCATAAGCTAAATCGTAAGGCACATAAAGTTTCCACTTAGAACCAACAGACATTAATTGTAATGCTTCTGTCCATCCTTTAATTACTCCACCTACTGGAAAACTAGCTGGTTCTCCTCTGTCAACAGAGCTGTCAAAAACAGTTCCGTTAATTAAAGTTCCATGATAATGCGTAGTTACATTATCCTCCAGACTAGGTTTAGGACCAGTTCCTTCGTTAAGTATTTCATACTGAAGACCACTTTCAAGAGTTGTTACACCTTCTCTTTTTGCATTTTCTAACAAAAAATTAACACCTTCTTCAATTACAGATTCGCTTTGTTTTTGTTGCTTTTTGGAAAAGTAACTACTTATAATTGCTTGTGCTTGATTATCGCTAATTTTGGCTTCTGTATCTTTTGTTAACACGTCTTTGACACCAGCCTCAAAATTATCTAGATTAATGTCTTCAAATTGTTTTTTTATATTTTCACCAATATTTACACCTAAACTATAACTTACTGAATCTAATTCAGTAAGCAGATTAGTAGATTCTTTTGGTTTCTCTGTTTTACATGCTACAAACAGAACTAGGGACGATAGAATTATTATATTTTTCATTTTAATTTATACTTATAAGTTCAACTTCAAAAATTAATGTTGTGAAAGGGCCAATTTGAGGACCAGCTCCTCTTTCACCATATGCTAAATCGTAAGGGACAAATAGTCTCCATTTAGAACCAACACTCATAAGTTGTAGTGCTTCTGTCCATCCTTTAATTACTCCACTTACAGGAAAAGTAGCAGGTTCTCCTCGTTCTACAGAGCTATCAAAAACAGTCCCATTTATTAATGTTCCATGATAATGAGTAGTAACCTGATCATTTAGAGACGGTTTAGCTCCTTCTCCAGAGTTAATAACTTCATACTGAAGTCCGCTTTCTAAAGTTGTTACATTTTCTTTCTTACCGTTTTCAGCCAAAAAATTTCTACCTTCTTCAACAACTGACTCGCTTGCTTTGGCTTGTTGTTTTGAAAAATATTCTTGAATTGTTTTTTGAGCATCAGCTCCTGAAACAATAGGCTCCTTGCTGTCGTCTAAAACATCTTTAATAGCAGCTTCAAAATTCTTAAGGTCTATATCCGGGAATTGAGTTTTTATATTCTCACCTATGTTTACTCCTAAGCTGTAACTAACAGAGTCTATTTCATTATTTAATTTTTGTGCGGACATTTTTATATTTATTGTTAGGTTGGCTATAATTAGTAATAATGTGAGGAATGTGTATTTTTTCATAGTATAAATTATAATAAAGTAGTTGAGATAGAAATAATCATTAACCACTTTTCTTTTGTGGTGTTTGAATTTTTTTAGGAACTTGTTTTCTAAGTGCAGTATTACCCTTTTTGGAGATTTGTTTTTTAGGCTTTTTCTCGATTTTATCTACTTTAACAACATCTTTATCAGATTTGGAATCTTCTTTTTCAGACTTTTTAAGTTTTAACTTCTTGGTTTTGTGTAGTAAATTATACCACTGAAAAAGTTTTTTTATATCGGAATTATATACCTGTTCTTTGTCAAAATTTGGAACAAATTCTTCAAGTTTTGACCTTAGCTTTTCAGTACTTTCAGAATGATTTATTGTTGGTTTCCCATCGTTAGATTTATGTATTTTTCTGTAAATATCAGAAAGTAACACTTCTTCTTCATAGGTATAAATGCTTATGTCTGAAAGCGCACTTATTCTATTGGTGTTAAATATTGGAAACCTTTTTTTATCAATGATTGACTCTACAATCACATTGTTTTTGGATTTCCCAACAACGCTGAATAATCCAGTTTTACCGGAAATTGATATAATGTCTTTTAAATCCATAATTTATTTATGCCGCAAATCTAATAATTATTCTATAATTAACTTAATTGGTTTTAATTTAGATTGATTTTTAATTTTTAACCAGTATACTCCACTACTTGCATTTATACCATCTATCGTGAATTCACTCAGATTAGATTTCAATGTTTTAACAATTCTACCGCTTATGTCAAATAACTCTAATATGTATGGTTCTTTGCCATTTATTATTTTGACTGTTGTAGAATTAGAAAATGGATTTGGATAAACTATAATTTCCAATTTAGCAGAATTATCTTCAATTATTAAAGATGGAATAGATTGATTTACATTAAAACTTTTGGATGTGTTAAATCCAAAATCTCCTTGTCCTTGGCTAATAATGTTACTATTTAAATCTGCTAATACCCAGTTTCCATCTGTGCCATTCCATATTGAAGCACTTAGCCCGTCTCCGTATAAATCGTTAAGTTCAAATGTGTAGCATTCATTTGCATCTAAATAAATATTCTTAATAATTGTTGTATTTGCTTGATTTCCACCGCCACTAGGATTGCAATCATAAGGTCCTTCGCTATACCATAGAGAATCTTGACTGTCTTTTATCGTCCAAAACGTTTCCAAACAATAATCGTCTAAAAGCAACTCTAGAGTTAGTGGCGCTTCAGTATTGTCATTAACAGTTAGAAAAAGAGTATTTATACTGTCACAACCTAAAGCCGTTTGTAAAGTGTCAGTATATACTCCAGATGAATCGTACTGGACTCCATTCCATATGTAGCTTTGACAAGAACTCACACTATCTACAGTATTAAAACTATCATATATATTCAAATCAAGTATAGTAATGCTGTCACAGCCCTGACTTGTTTGTAGAGTGTCTATGAAAACTCCACTTTGTGGGTATATATTTCCGTTCCATAGATAATTTGAACACGAAAAAACACTTTCAGTAGTTTGCTGAGGAGTGTTAATAGTGAGTAATAAAGAAGAAATACTATCACACCCAGAAACAGTTGTTAAAGTATCGTAATAGCTTCCAGTTTGCGAATAGTTATTTCCATGCCATGTGTAGCTTCCGCAAGTAGATATAATTTCTTGGAAAATAGTACTTGAATTTACCGTTAAAAACAAAGTGACTATACTGTCACATCCAGAGTTGGTAGTTAATGTGTCATTATAAATTCCAGATTGGGAATAGTTGTTTCCATTCCAGAAATAATTGTCACAAACAATAGCTGTTTCACTATAAGAAATAGCAGGATTAATAGTTAAAATAAGGGTTACTATGCTGTCGCAGCCAAAATTTGTTTGCAAGGTGTCATTGTAACTTCCAGACTGAGAGTAATTAGTTCCACTCCAATTGTAAGCCCCACAACTAATTATATTTTCTGTACTGGAATAAGTTTGACCAATTGTTAAGTTGAGTATTGCAATAGTATCACATCCTGAAGCTACTGAAATAGTATCTGTATAATTTCCAGATTGATTGTATATGTTGCCATTCCAACTATAATTACTACAAGAAGTTATGCTTTCTGAATCTAATATGTAGTTAGTAATTGTTAAGTTAAGTGTGGCAATGCTATCACACCCATTGATAGTCTGTAAAGTATCTAAATAGGTTCCAGTTTGCGAGTAAGTCATTCCATTCCAATTGTAATAATTGCAAGTAGTAATATTTTCTTGAGAATTTTCGATTGGATTTATTGTTAAATTAAGGGAGATAACACTATCGCAACCAGCAAAATTAGTAAAGGTATAAGTCGCAGAATTATTGGTAGCTGTATAGGTAATTCCATCTATCCAAGTATACGAACCGCATTCAGTAACAACACTTGTTCCAGTATTATTTGGTAATAAATTTATAGTGACATTATCCGTTGCAATACAACCATTTGAGTCTGTTC